>NZ_JBFUFF010000018.1:0-98889 GCF_056403555.1 Rhizobium sp. P2_G2 | reverse complement strand
TCACCCCGCCATCCGTCCACCAGATGCTGCTCACGCTCGAAAGCAACGGCCTGATCCGCAGGCAGCCACGCATCGCACGCAGTGTCGAACTACTCATCCACCACAACTGCCTGCCAACATTGCAGCCAAACCAAACCGTCAAATCCTCTGTGCAGAGGTACTAGTGCGAGATGACGACTTTATCGTCTCGGCAATTGGACGAAAGGTGCTACATGATATCGGCGAGGAAATGGACGACGCTCCCGAAACCGATCTGCCTGCCTTCTACACGCTTTTGCCATCGGACTCGGACCAAGCGAGCAATTTCGATCCGCCCCCCGGCCTTCTGTCAGGACAGCGACCGGTTTGGTCGGATGACCCGTGGACATGGACGTCGATGCTAAGAGGTCCTCTTCGTCTCATCTCGGATGCTACTTACGTGCCTTTGGAGCTACTGCGCAGACGGTGTGCGAGCTTCATGAGCAAGGAAGGTGGGAAATCGGCATTCGGACCGGGTGTAGAAGACGAGATTCTAGGACAACTTCGCCGACTGCATCTGCAGTTCGCTTATCGGCGCCCGATGGCCTCGTCATGCCTCCGAGCATTTGGAAAAGTTGTGCGTGAATTGGAGCGCGCCGGTGCGGTCGACCCAAACGTGTTTCACTCGCTCTGGGATGAAATGGGCGGGCCGTCTATTTCTGACACACTACCTGAGGATAGTCCAAGGCCGAGCTGGCTGGAATGGCCGGAGGTGACCAAACGGAAGTATGGCGGAATCGAAGGCGATCAGTGGCTCGAACAGTGCGAGAGCACGCTGCGGTCCACGCTATTGCCCGGCGAGTTCATCCTAGCGGAAGATTCCTACTTTTTGGTCCAGGCAGTTCGCTCTTCCGCCGACGTTCACCGCACAAGCCTGCCTAGCTATGTTGATGTGACAGAAGGTATCGGAGGACTGCCTCGGCTGTTCTCTCACGACGATCTCCGGCCAATGTACAAGCGAGCCGAAAGTCCGCTCGTTTGCCGCATTCCCGGCAATCTCTTTGGCGACTTCCGCAACGAGACCATCACCATTTGTCCCTTTGCTGCGCGAGACCTCAGTTGGAGACGCTCTGATACTAATCCGCTTGAGTTCTCTGACGCTTACGGAAAACTCGTTGCCAGAACGATTCGATGGGTGGAAGGTACCAAGCAGAAGACGCAGTATGACGCGGAGAGGTTTGGAACAGGGCAGCTACTGCTTCTCACGTCCGCTGGGAGGGCACAACTTGAGGCCGCAACGGGCCCACTTCGACTAACCGCAAGAGTCATCGCCACCTTTTCCGGCGAACAGGGGGAAAGCGACCGTCGCGAGATCGTTGCGGCTCATCAGCGCGAGAGCCAAGAGCTGCTTTCTAGAAATGTGATTTGACTGCAACGACGACGAGGAGGCTGGTGGCTCTATGAATGACGTTCCGACCGACACGCTGCCGACAATAACCTTCGGCGACCTCCTGCCAGGCGATGTCCTGCTGTACCGGCCTCTGAGGCCCAATGAGAACGAGAAGCGGATATCACAGGTCACGGACAGTCCATACACGCACGCAGCGATCTATCTTGGAGAGAACGAGATAGCCGAGGCTATGACGCCGAATGGCGTGATGATAAATCCACTCGACACATCACTTGAAGGTAGCATGTACGCCGCGGTAATGCGAAGCCAGTGCGGATGGGGGCAGGAGAGAATCGCCAAACTTTACGAGTTCGCGCAGAAAGTTGCTGGGGCGGGCGTACCGTTCCATAAGCGCGGGCTGGTATGCTTCTCCGACGCCAGTCAGAAATTCTTCGACAACCAGATGGCCATTATCGGTGCTAACTACGGTGAGTTCAAAACAGTGGAGCAACTTGCCGCTGGCTCCTACTTCTGCTCAGGGTTCGTGACAGCCTGCTACGAGGCAGTCGGCATAATCGACGAGACCGCACAAGTCGCCTATCCGCCCGAGGTCTATTCGCCGAAACATCTTTACGAGGACCCCACATTTGGATGGCTTCTCGGATATCTCGTTCCCTCTGGAGCTTCCGTTCCGTCGGACGATCCGACTCGGACAGTTACCCGTTGGGTCGACATCGACGCCCTGTCGGATTGTGAATAAAGTACGACGGATTGAAAGCGCGTCAGCACCAACAGAAGCGGTCATATGTCGAGGCTGCGAGCAGGCCTTTGGTGCACCCCCCATGGCTCGCATCCCTCCTATCGTCGGGCTGAGGCTCGGTCCTTTTAGAAGCTTGGTCGTGCAATGCACGTGCAGGCGGCGCGCATGCCAAATCTTCGACCTTGCAATCGACCGCAAGTTGCAAGGATGCGATCTGGTGAGGATCAAGATCGGCACGTTCGTAGGCGGTCCAACTATCAGCGACAGATCCATGGTGGTTGACCGTTTCAGTTCTAAATCGATGCCGACGCGAGGGGCATTCTGCCCGCTTGGCTGGGGGAGCGGGCGGCAGTGTGGATGACTTTGTCTTCCCAAACGTCAGCTTCGGAAGCGCTTTGTCCGAAAGCTGTCAGTCCGACTGCTCGGCCCCATGTCGGTCATCAATCAACGCACAGCCCATGACCGCTGTCGGCGTATGAACTGACTTCGAACTGTCTGTAGCCAAAGATGTTAATCAGCCCCTCTTATGCTCGCAATGGACGAGTTGATATCTAGCAGCCTCGCTGCTATCACAGGCAGTCACTCTCCAAATGCGGCACGCGTTGCCCGCTTTCCCAAATGTCCATCAACTTCAGAATTGCAGATGAGCCGCGCGGCGGGCTCACCTTCTATTTCATCCCATGCGATCACGACTTTTGCGGCGAAGATGACTACGATCGTTTTGGCCCGGACGCATTCAACGTACGAGAAGAAGCGTTTCTGTTCATCGAGGGCCTGGTGGCCCGTTCCTTCTCGGATTGGACCACTAATTATCGTCACTGGGGCACCGCTTGGGTCGCGAAAGACACCTGGCTCGATATCCTGCCTCGATTCCATGAACTGAGGCGTGACGTCAAAGGCAATGCGCGCCTGACGACAATTGTCAAAAGGTACGTGCTCTACGCTGGATTCATGCCGCCGATACGCAAGTTCCATCGAAAGGCCTTGCTGACATTCCTGGACCAGTTCGAGGAACGGGTACGGGTGGCGATCGAACGCTATCCCTATCTGCTGATCGACGGCATCTGACGCGCGAGCCGCGCGATATCACCATGACACTCAAGGAAATTGACCGCGCGACCTTCGAAGGCATTGCCGAGGTCGTCGTGGAATTTCCCTATAAGGACAGACATGTCCGGATAATCATCAACGACACGCTGCCCTGGGCGGCCGAGCAGGCGCTGGCTTTTTCACGCATGGTCGGACGACGAGATTGTCGCGTTTCATCTGGATGTCCTCGAAAGAAAAATCGAAGACTGCATGGCCGTCGCGGCAAGCGAGGCGTTCCAGATCAGGCATCCGGACACGCCGCTGGAGAATGTTCTGCTCATCCTCAGGCTTCGGCACTTGCCGATCCCCAGTGCGGAGGCGTTTCTGATGCTGGTTGAAGGCCGGGTGAAGAACGAGGGGATGAAGTTCCGTTACGGTCATGGTGGCGATGAAATGTAGGCGGCTTCAGGGGGCTTTCGCCGGAAACGGCGTCGATATTCACCTGCCGTCGCCAAGCACCAGCCCATCATAGAGCCCGCTCACCACAGCCCGCCTCATCCTGATCGCCAGACTGTCGTGGAAGATTTCCAGCGCCCTTTCCGCTTCCTTGCCRCTCAACCATCCATCGGCAAGGCGCCAGCGCCGGAAGAAGAGCCAGTCGAGCTCCCCCGCCCGAAAAGACTCCAGGTTTTTGCGCGCGTCTTCGACCGTGATGGGCTTGTAAGTCCTCCGAGCGGCGCTTTCGGGGTTTCGTTGAAGCTCCCTGTCGCGGTTTCGTTCCTGCACGGCGTTATATCRCACCAATGCCTTGGCGACGTCGTCCTCGGTGATCGTTACCAGGCGGTCCATCTCGGCACGGATATCAGCAGGGATCGTTTCGCACGCCGTCGCAACAGCCTGCGTAAACCGCGGATCGCGTGTGACGTCGACCCTGCCCGACCAGCCTTCGCGCCAGAAGATCGTTTCCGCAGCCTTTGTGACAGAGCTGCCCTTCGCCAGGCCAAGCGCCTCGAGAACGGGAACAAGTTCCTTGCCGACAAGGAATCCGCCAACGTCGGGCGCGGTTGCGGCATGGGGGTGGGAAGGGGGATATTTCAGGTGGCCAAAATGATTGGCCAGGCCGAGGACGGCGACGCAGATATCGTCCCATCTCGGCAAAGGGTCCGGCAATTCCGGATTTGTCCGTGCGATCGCTCCGCCGTCAAACTCATCGGCCACGCCAAGCTTGGCCAGTGCCTCGCAGCCTATCTGCCAAGCCGTCATAAACGCGTGGGACCATGCCCGTCTGGAGGGGTCCGGCAGGTACCTGTCCTCCGGAATGTTCCGCTTGAGGTATTTGATCACCTCTGTTGTCCAATCACCGGAAGAGCTGGCCTGGCTCACGCGTTCTCCGATCCAATCGTTGCTTCCTGCCGGCACATCATCAAAATGCACGGTTGCGCGGCCATTCGGGCAGCAATGACCGAAAACGACAAAGATAGCGTTTGACAACTCGCTAAAGCTGTACCGATTTCGCAGACGCTTTCGTCCCCGCGAAACGATACGCGCATGGAGGCCGGCATAGTGACAATAGAGCCGCCAACGTTTCGCCCCAATGGCCACCACGAAAACTGCCTGGTCACGGTTCTGCTCGACGTCGTGACGCAGAACCGCCTCAGCGATCCTTGCATGGCCGCAGCGGCAGATGGCGCAGCCCAATTCCACCTCATCCTAATTTAGTTAGGCGATTGCCCCGGCCTGCGCTAAAATGCCGCGAAGGCTCTCTCCCAGCCCGGGAATAGCCGTCTTTTTGGTTGGCAAATCGATGAAGCAGAGACTTGCCGCAGTCCTGGCCGCCGATATGGCGGGCTATAGCCGACTGATGGAAGCGGACGAGGCCGGCACGCTGGCGCGCCTCAAGGCGCATCGTATCGAGCTCATCGACCCGGTCATCGCCAAGAATGGCGGCCGGATCATCAAGACGACCGGCGACGGCATGCTGGTCGAATTCCAGAGCGTGACGGATGCGGTCAAATGCGCCGTGGAAGTCCAGCAGCGCATGAAGCGGCGCAATTCCGACCTGGCCCCGGACCGGCGCATCGAATTCAGGATCGGCATCAATCTCGGCGACATCATTTTCGAGGACGACGACATTTTTGGCGATGGCGTCAACATCGCGGCCCGCGTCGAACAGTTGGCCGATGTCGGCGGCATCTGCGTCACGGCGGCGGTGGCGAACCAGATTTCCGGCCGCGTCGAGGTTTCCCTCGAAGACCTCGGCGAGAAGACGCTGAAGAATATCAGCCGCCCGGTGCGCCTCTACCGCGTCGGGATAGACGCGAGCGTGCTGCCGGCGCCGCCAGCG
The DNA here is from genome assembly GCF_056403555.1 of Rhizobium sp. P2_G2. Taxonomy (NCBI): domain Bacteria; kingdom Pseudomonadati; phylum Pseudomonadota; class Alphaproteobacteria; order Hyphomicrobiales; family Rhizobiaceae; genus Rhizobium; species Rhizobium sp. P2_G2. Next base: position 93,408 of record NZ_JBFUFF010000018.1, on the reverse strand, counting down.
GAAGAGGCGAGCGCCAAGCGGGCGGTCTCCAAACCCTCGATCGTCGTGCTGCCCTTCGACAATATGAGCGGCGACCCCGAGCAGGAATTTTTCGCCGACGGCCTGACCGAGGATATCATCACCGAGCTGTCGCGCCGCCACGAGCTGTTCGTCATCTCGCGCAATTCCAGCTTCGTCTACAAGAACCAGCCGGTCAATGTGCGCGAAGTGGCCGAAAAACTCGGCGCCCAATATCTGGTCGAAGGCAGCGTCAGAAAAATCGGCGACCGGGTGCGGGTGACGGTGCAGCTGATCGACGCCGTCAACGATTCCCRTATCTGGGCCGACAAATACGATCGCAAGCTGGACGATATCTTTGCCATCCAGGACGAAGTGACGTCGGCGATCTCGGCCACGCTGCCCGGCCGCGTCGAGGCCGCCCAGCGCGACCAGCTTGCCCGCACCAAGCCGGCCAATATGGCGGCCTACGAATGTGCGCTGACCGCCAAGGTGCTGCATCACCGCAGCACCGCCGCCGACAATGCCCAGGCCCAGGAGCTGATCAGCCGGGCGCTGGCGCTCGATCCCAACTATGCCCATGCGCATGCCTGGCGCGCCTGCATCCTCGGCCAGTGCTGGGTCAACGGCTGGTGTGGCGACAAGGACGCGCTCTGGGGCCAGATCTCTGCCGAATTGGAACAGGCCCTTGCGCTCGACGACAATGACGCCGACGTGCATCGCATCCTGGCTGCCGTCAATGTCAACAACAATGCGCTGACGACGGCGCGCTATCACCAGGAGCGCGCGCTGTCCCTCAATCCCAACTATGATCTGGTCGTGGTGCAGCAGGGCGAGCTTCTGACCTGGCTGGGACGGCCCGAAGAAGGGGTCGAGTGGATCCGCAAGGCCATGCGGCTCAACCCGCATCACCCCGAACGGTTCTGGAGCCATCTCGGCAAGGCCCATTTCGCCGCCCGCCAATATGGCGAGGCGATCGAAGCCTTCATGCATCTCTCGGCCATGGACCACACCCAACACGCCTTCGTCGCCGCCTGCTATGGCTGGCTCGGCGACGGCGTTGCCGCCGCGGCGCATATCGGCAAGGTCCGCGCGCTGGCGCCGGATTTCGGGCTGGAGGCGTTTCTGGGTACGCTGCATTTTGCTGAGGCAGCCGATGCGCAGCATGTGCGTGAAGGGCTGGTGAGAGCGGGGGCGGAGGCGGAGGAGACTGTGGCGGTGAGCGGGGTGGCAGCGCAGTGAGCGCTGACTAGCGCTCAGCCGAGCTCCTGGGCCAGCCCGATAAGCAACCCCCCGGGCCCACGGATGTAGCAGAGCCGATAGACGTCCCTATAGTCGACAACCTCGCCCACGAGCGTCGCACCACGCCTACGCAGCCTTTCGAGCGTCTCATCGACATCGTCCACGGCAAACATGACGCGCAGGTAGCCCAGCGCATTCACCGGCGCGTTCCGGTGATCCTCGACGACATCAGGCGTGAGAAATCGAGACAGCTCAAGCCGGCTCAGTCCATCCGGGGTGCGCATCATGGCGATTTCGACGCGCTGGTCGCCCAGGCCGGTGACGCGTCCGGCCCATTCGCCTTCGATCGTGGCCCGCCCTTCGAGTTCGAGGCCGAGGTCGCGAAAGAAATCGATCGTCTCTTCGAGGTCCTCGACGACGATGCCGATATTGTCCATCCGTTTGAGCGCCATGTAGCCAATCTACAAGCTTTCGTCGCGAACTCAATCGGCAATGGCCACCCGCTCTGCCGCTTGAATTTCCCCGCATAGCTGCGATACTCACATGCGGGGGACCGAACCATGATGCGTCGCCTCATGATCCTGGCAGCATTGCTGCTCTCGACGCTGGCGCTCACCAGTGCCGGGCCGGCGGACGACGGTCGCTTCTATGCCGGAAACTATTCCTTCTCCGACGAGCTCGGCGGCTTCCGCATCCTGGCCGCATCCGGCACCGGCACGCTGGAGGACCCGATCGAAATCCGCGAGGAGCTCTATTCGGCCGATCCCGTGACGCTGGTGATCCGGGCAGCACCGGCGGCAGGCCCGCGCGACATGCCCGAGGGGGATTTTCACATCAGCGTCGTCGCGGTCAACAAAAGCGGGCTGGCCTGGATCGAGTTCGACTTCGAACTGCAGGAGATCCGCGACAAGCCCAGCGATTTTTACGACGGCCTGTCGTTCAACCAGGTCAATCCCGATCCTTCGATGATCTCGTCGGACCATTTTGACGCTTTCGAGAACCATTTCGAGAGTTTTGACCGGCTGCGCTTCAAGGAGGGCCATGTCGATCCCCAGGACCGCGCCCGCTTCGGCTTCTTCATCACCGACACCACGCCTGTGCCGACATTCTACCTGCTGCAGGACCCGCATGTGCCGTTCTCGTAAGCCGCGCCGGAAAAGGGGCAGACTTAACCCGTCCCCGGCTGCAAACCCACCCGCTGTTTGACGAGAAGATCCACCAGATTGCCCGCTTCCTCGGCGATGGCCGGTACGGTGCCCGACTTTCGCGTCAGGGCGTAATCCAGTCCGGCGAAATAGAGCCCGGGAACCATGCCTATGCCATCGTCGTGAATGGGTTGGCCTGACGCATCGAGCGCACCCGGAAGCGTCAGCCAGGAAAAGTCGCCGGAAAAGCCGGTACACCAGATGACCGAGGCGATGCCGCTCTCTGCGAGATCGAGCGACCGGATCGGCGGGTCTGCGAGGCGCGGCGCGACCATCTCGGCCGGATCATCCTCGGCCGGCGGTGCATCGAGCCGGGCGCGCTCGATATAGGCGTCGACCACCCGCTTCACCTCCGCCGAGGCTTCGTCGGCAAAGCGCATGTGATCGCCGAGCTCGTCGCCGAAGAGGAGATGGCCGTCGACAACCCCATGGAATCGGCCGAGCAGCACCACGCCTTGGGCGCTCAGCGATTGCAGGCTGATCGTATGGGTGGCGCCGAGCAAGGGGCGCGCCGGCAGGCGGCCGTATTTGTCGATAATGTCCCGCCGCGGGACGTCGGCAAAACCCGACAGCGTCAGCCAGTTGAACATGTCGCCGCCCCGGTAGCGACGCACGAGCCGGCCGTTGCGGCTCGTCGCCAGAAACACCCGCCGTCCGGCCTCGACCAGATCCTCGGCAATCTGGCCGCCCGTCTGGCCGCTGCCAACCACCAGAACCGCACCATCAGGCAGTTGGGAAGGGTTGCGATAGGCAGAGGAATCAAGCTGAAAAACACCTACCGGCAAATCTGAGGAAAAGGGCGGCCGCAGCTGGCGGCTCTGGTTGCCGGTGGCAATCACGATCGTCCTGGCCAGCAGCATGTCGCCACCGGTGGTGACCTGAAAAATCCCGTCGGCCCGATCCAGCCGCTCGACCGCCACGCCCTGACGCACCGGCAAGCCGTGCCGTGCGACATAATCCTCCAGATAGGCGACGAATTCGTGATGCGTGACCGCGCCCCACGGGTCCGGTCCGTCATAGCTGTCGCCGGGCATGATCGAGCGGATATTGGTCGAATTCAGCCGGAAGGAGTCCCAGCGCTGCACGCGCCATGTCTCCCCCACCCGGCCACGCTCGAGAACGCAATGCGCCAGGCCCTGTCGCTGCAGGAAATAGCTGACAGCAAGCCCCGCGGACCCCGCACCGATGACAACCGCGTCCAGAATCCCGCCCATGCGTCCCCCTCGCGTGCTGCCGCTCATCCCCAGACGCGCGCGAGCATACACCAAAGTGCAAATGGCCGACATTGCCGGTCCCGCAAATTCGTCGACCGGACCGGCGCCATCGCGGCCGCTGCGGGAACATTCCGGCCTGCACCGCGTTCGAAGCCTCGCAGGAGTCTCGTTGCACACCAGGCATCCTGTAGAGCCGCTCTCGCCCACGGGTGAAGCCGGGCGCACATTGCGCGCCGCCCTGCAATGCAGAGCGGGTGGGAGCGACCAAAGCAGGAGGTGATCGTGCGATATAGGCCCAATTGCGACGTGCGAATGAACCGGTTTGAGCGGTCCGGCCTGCTCGCTCGTCCCCGCGCTGAGGGAAGCGGATCGTCGTCGGCAATCGGGATCGAGGCCCTTACGCACCTCTCCTGCCAAGGCCTTGCAAGGCCAACAAACTTCTTGCGTTTGGTCAAAAAGACCAGCAAAACTGCAAGCGCCTGCATTGGAACTCGTCCGAGTTCCAGATCAGCTCGAATTCAGGAAGCGGTCAGCGCGATCGCTTTCACGTCCGCATCCGGAACGGGTTGGAGGAGCCGATCCGGATCGTACGACGTCGACCGCGCCGTTGAGCGTGGCCATGCCGTCGCGGGAGCTCTCCTCATATGAAACCGTGTACCGCCAAAGTGCGCCGCAAAGGCAAGGGAGGAACTTGAATGTCTGACAGCATAAAGCAACCCGCCATCTGGACCCGTCGCCAGACCCTGTTGACCGGCGCGGGCATGGCCGGCGCGGCGATGCTTCCCATGGGTTTTGCCCGATCCGCCTTCGCTGACGACAAGCCCGCCATCGGCACCTGGCCTGCCGGATCGCAGGGCGACACCGTGTTTGTCGGCGCATCGGTGCCGCGCACCGGAACCTATGCGGTTCAGGGCGAGGATGAGCTCAAGGGCTACCAGCTCGCCATCGACCATATCAATTCCGGCCACGAGCTGATCAAGGCATTCTCGCCCAAGACCACCAAGGGCGTGCTCGGCAAGCAGGTGAAGCTCGGCGTCGCCGATTCCGCCGCCAAGCCCAACGAGGCGGTGCAGGCGCAGCAGCGCTTCATCAGCGAGAACAAGGCTGTGATGATCACCGGCGGCACGTCGAGCGCCGTCGCAGTCGCGCTCAACAAGCTGGCGCAACGCGAAAAGGTTCTGTTCGTCTGCGGCATCTCCGGCTCCAACGACACGACCGGCAAGGATTGCGTGCGCTACGGCGTGCGCCAGAACTTCTTTGGCCAGACCGCCGCCTCGGCTATCGCGCCGGTCGTTATCAAGGAGTTCGGCAAGAATATGAAGGTGGCGTATATGACGCCGGACTATACCTATGGCCATACCGTCACCAAGTCGATGCAGGACAAGACCGCCGACGCCGGCTGGACGACCGTGACCAACCAGGTTTCGCCGCTCGGTACGCCCGATTTCTCGTCCTATCTGCTCAATGTCGCCAATTCCGGCGCCGATGTGCTGGTCAACGTCAACTGGGGTCACGATGCAGTGCTGTCGATGCAGCAGGCCAAGCAGTTCGGCGTGCTCGACAAGATGAAGCTCGTCGTGCCCTACCAGGTGCCGTTCCTGGCGCGCGAAACCGGCGGCCTGATGGAAGGCGTCTACGCTGCCACCGAATATTGGTGGACGGTCGAGGACAAGTTCCCGCTCGCCAAGATGTTCAACGCCGAATTCGAGAAGAAATACGGCTACAAGCCGGAATGGGGGGCGGAAAACGCCTATGTCAGCTTCGCCCATTGGGCGCATATGGTCGAAGAGGCCGGCAGCTTCTATCCGCCGGATGTGATCAAGGCCTATGAAAAGGGCGAGACGATCCCTTCGTTGACCGGCGATGTCCATTATCGTCCCGAAGACCACCAGTGCGTCCGGCCCGTGATGATCGTCAAAGGCAAGAAGGCCGCGGATATGAAGAACAAGGAAGATTATTACGACATCGTCGAGATCGTGCCCGGCGAAGGCCTGATGCAGAAGCCGGATGCCTTCGGCTGCAAGCTTGGCGACTATATGTGACCTATCGGATCGAAGCGGGCCGGGCGGCCCTGCCGCCCGCGCTACCTGCCCGCCCCATCGAGGGGCCGGGCGAACGACAAGGGGATCCGGTAAGCCGTTATGATCAATTGGGCTAATTTCGTCTCGCAACTGTTCAACGGCCTTGCGCTCGGGGCGCTGCTGGCGCTCATCTCTTCGGGTCTGACGATCATCTATGGCACGCTCGGCGTGCTGAACCTCGCACATGGCGCAATGTTCATGCTCGGCGGCTATGCCGGCTATGTGGCCTACACATATACCGACTCCTTCGTCGTCGCGGTGATCGCCGGCTCGCTGTTCGTGATGATCGTCGGTCTTCTGATGGAGCGGCTGGTCATCCGCCACTTCTATGACCGCCCGGATGAAGACCAGCTTCTGGTCACCTTCGGCATCGGCATCTGCTTTGTCGAGATCGTCCGCTTCTTCTTCTCCAGCGATTCCAAAATGGTGCCGCCGCCGCCGCTGTTGCAGGGCATTACGCCACTTGGTTTCATGCTCTACCCGACCTATCGCCTGGCCGTGGTTGGCATTGTCGCGGTGGCGCTGATCATCCTGTTTCTGGTTCTCTATCGCTCGCGCCTCGGCATGATCGTGCGCGCCGGCATCGAAGATTCCGTCATGGTCTCCTCGCTCGGCATCAATGTCCACCGCGTGTTCATGATCGTCTTCGGCATCGGCGCCATGGCCGCCGGCTTTGCCGGCATCATCAACGCGCCCGTCGTGTCGCTGACGCCGGGCATGGGCGACGACATCCTGGTCGAAACCTTCGTCGTGGTGGTGATCGGCGGCGTCGGCTCGTTTCCGGGCGCGGTGCTGGGCGGTCTGATTGCCGGCGAAATCATCAGCCTGACATCCATGGTCAACCCCGGCTACGCCTATGTCATGCTGTTTGCGGCGATGACGCTGGTGCTGGTGCTGCGCCCTCGCGGCCTGCTCGGCAGCCAGGGCAGAGAATGAGCGCGGTCGCCTGATGCTGAAATCCCGTCCCTTCCTGATCGAGGCGCTGACCGCAGCCGGTCTGCTGATCGCCCCCTTCATCCTGCCCCATCTCGGCTTCGCGCCGAACACCGTCAACCGCATCCTCGTCTGGGGTCTGTTCGGCATCGGCTTCGACATCTTGTTCGGCTTCACCGGGCTCTTGTCGTTCGGCCAGTCGGCCTTCTACGGCACCGGCGGATTTGTCGCCGCCTATCTGTTGACCATAGCCGGCTTTCCCTATGTCATCCCGGCCTTGATCATCGGCATGATCGCAGCCGGGATCGTCGGCTATCTCATCGGCCTGATCGCGCTCAGGCGGACCGGCATCTACTTCGCCATGATCACGGTTGCGATCGCCGAAGTCTTCTTCTTCGTCGAGTTCAATCCGCTGGCGGACTTTACCGGTGGCGAAAACGGCCTGCCGGGCGTGCCGACGCCCAGCCTGCCGCTCGGCTTCACCACGCTCAATTTCGACACAGGCTGGGCGCTCTACCAGTTCCTCGCGGTGTGCTACTTCATCGGCATCGTGCTGGCTTTGCGCATCGTGCGCTCGCCTGTCGGCGCGATCTTCAGGGCCATTCGCGAGAACCCGCTGCGCGCCACGGCCGTTGGCCACAACATCCACGGCTATAAGCTGACGGCCTTCGTCATTGCCGCGGCCTATGCCGGCTTTGCCGGCGGCTGTCTCGGCGTTCTCCAGGCCTTCATGCCGCCCGATGCCTTTACCTTCGACACATCCGGCCAGCTGGTCATGCAGGCGGCGATCGGCGGCACCGGCACCCTGTTCGGCCCCTTGCTGGGCGCCGCAGTCTGGCTCTTCCTGCAGGATTTTCTGCAGGGTGCCCTTGGCCTGGGTGCCGCCTGGAAGCTCGTGCTCGGCCTAGTCTTCGTGCTTCTGGTCTGCTTCCTGCGCCACGGTTTGATCGGCGGCGTCGTGGATCTCTATGCACTCGCCACCGGCAAGCGCGCCACGAGCGAACCCGAGGAGCAGAATCCGGAGCCTGTCACCCAGCCGGCGGCCGTGAAGATGGCGCCGACCCCGGCAGCCCCAGCCCACCGCCATACGGAAAGCAATGTGGGCGGCCCGATCCTGCAGGCAACCGGCCTCACCCGGCGCTTCGGCGGCCTGGTCGCCAACAACAATATCGACTTTTCCGTCAATCATGGCGCACTGCACGGCATTATCGGCCCGAACGGCGCCGGCAAGTCGACCTTCTTCAAAATGCTGACCTGCGAGCTGCCGCCATCCTCCGGCAGGATCGTCTTCGAAGGCCGCGACATCACCGGCATGTCGGTCACCGATGTCTGCCAGCTCGGCCTGACCAAGAGCTATCAGGTCAACCAGCTGTTCAACCGGTTGACGGTCCGCGAAAACGTCACCGTTGCCGCGCTTGCGGAACTGCGCGGCCGGTTCCGGCTCGACCTGTTCCGCAATATGAGGAAGATGCCCGAGCTGAAGGCTGAGGTCGAGCATACGCTCGAACTGGTCGATCTGACCGGCCGCGTCGACACGCCAGTCTCCGACCTCGCCTATGGCGAAAAACGCCGGCTCGAGATCGGCCTGGCGCTGGCGTCGTCGCCCAGCCTGCTGCTGCTCGACGAGCCGCTTGCCGGCATGAGCCCGCGCGAGCGGGTGGAAACAGTCGCCCTGTTGAAATCGATCAGCCAGGGCCGCACCATGGTCGTCATCGACCATGACATGGATTCGCTGTTCGAGCTCGTCTCCAAGGTCACCGTGCTGCAGGAAGGACGCGTGCTGGTGGAAGGCACGCCCGATGAGATCAAGAGCAATGAAAAGGTGCAGGAAGCCTATCTCGGCGGCATGCACGGGGTGTTCGAATGAGTCTTCTGGAGGTCGCAGGGCTCAACGCTTATTACGGCGACAGTCATATCCTGTTCGACGTGTCGATGCATGTCGAGCGCAACGAGGTCGTGGCGCTTCTGGGCCGCAACGGCGCCGGCAAGTCCACGACGCTGAAAAGCCTGATGGGCGTAGTGACGCCGAAATCCGGCTCGGTCAAGTTCGATGGCGCGGAGATTGCCGGCAGGAAAAGCCACGCCATCGCTCAGGCCGGCATGCAGCTCGTGCATGAGGACCGGCGCGTCTTCGGCAGCCTCAATGTCGAGGAAAACCTCGTGCTTGCCGGGTTGAGCGCCAGGGGCAAATGGCCGCTCGACCGCATCTACGAGATGTTCCCGCGCCTCAAAGAGCGTCGGACAAGCCGCGGCACGGACCTGTCGGGCGGCGAGCAGCAGATGCTGGCCATCGCCCGCGCCCTGATCCGCGACCCGAAAGTGCTGCTGCTGGACGAGCCGTTCGAGGGCCTTGCCCCCATCATCGTCCGCGACCTGCTGGCGACCTGCAAGGCCCTGGCGGCGGCCGGGCAGACGATCGTCATCGTCGAGCAGAACATCGCCGCCGCCCTTTCCATCGCCAACCGCGTCTATATCCTCAACAACGGCCACATCGTCAGCGAAGGCACGTCGCAGGACATCAAGGCCACACCGGCCATCCTCAGCCGTTATCTCGGCGTGTAGAGACGTCGGCTGAAATACCGCCTTGCAATGGGCTCGGAAGGACAGGACGGAGCTGGCACAGATGTCGGCCCAGCCCACCAGGGGCGCCTGAACGCCCCTCTCCGCCACACTCACGCGGGCCGATAAATCTGCGTCACCGACCCCTTCGGAAACACTTTCGTGCTGACCAACTCCAGCGGCCGCGGCGCCGCAATATCGGCGAAGATCGGCAAGCCCTTGCCCAGCACGATCGGATAGACCATCAGCATATAGCGATCGACCAGATTGCCGGCGATCAGGCTGCGCGCAAACGTGGCACCCCCATGCGCAATGATCGGCTTGCCATCCATTGCCTTCAGCCGGTCGATCTCCTCGGCCAGATCGCCGCTCAGCACAGTGGCCTCGGCCCAGCTCTCCGCCCCGGCCTGCCGCTTCAGCGACGCAGCGCCTGCCACGACGCTCTCCACCATCTTAGGCGCTTCGAGGATCGCCGCCCCCTGTTTGGAAAACACCGCCTTGGGGATCGTGTTCATCGCCGGCGCGAACACTGTGGTGGAAGTCGGCCAATAGGAGGCCATGCCGAGAAAGGTGCGGCTGCCCATGATATGCAGCCCGGCATTGGCGACATTCTCCACCTTCCAGGCAATCGCCTCCTGGTCGCCGGAAAATATCCAGTCGATCTCGCCCTTCGGGCCGCTGACAAAACCGTCGAGCGACATGGACATGGTCAGGATGAGTTCTCGCATTTGGATCTCCTTGCATTGGTATGGTCCAAGGACGGGCGGTGTGGATGGGTTCCGACAGAGCGATGCGGATAAATCGAAAGATCAATTTCGGGTGAAGGTCAAGATCATGGCTTGGCAGGGGATTGTCGACTTAATCTGCGCAGTTATACTGATCAGGACGGTCATGGCGCTGCGGAGAAGGCTGCACATCCGTGCCACGGAAGGCGATGCATTCCCATGTGAGGGCAGGATGTGGGAACCAAGCTGTAGAAGATCTTCTTTGGCCCTTCGCRCATGGCGGCACCCCCCTCTGCCCTGCCGGGCATCTCCCCCTCAAGGGGGGAGATTGGATGGGGCATCGCCCTGCCCCAAACCTCTGCCCCGCACCCTGTGCTCGACATGGATTTGAGGCGAAAAGCGTGCCACTTGCCAATCTCCCCCCTTGAGGGGGAGATGTCCGGCAGGACAGAGGGGGGTAGCCACAGATGCCTTCGCTTACGTCCTTTGACGGGCAAAGGAATATCTTGAAGACTACAGTCGGAGAGTGAAGCAATGACCCAGGCGAGTAAACCTTACGACGCCGGTAAGCGGGACGAGCTTTTGCGCGACCCTGAAAACGCTGCTTTCTACTTGGAGCAAATATTGGAGGGCGGCAATATGGAGCTTTTCGGGAGGCTTTGCGCCATGTCGCAAAAGCCCAGGAGGGTGGTGTGGCCGGAATTGCCAAAAAAGCCAGCCTCAGCCGGGAAAATCTGTATGATGCCCTTTCCAAGGACGGCGACCCCAAAATGGAAACCATCAACAAGACGCTCGCAGCCTTGGGCTTGCGGTTTGCGATCACTCCAGCCCACCAATAATGGCAGTCGCTGAAGGGTCAGCAATCAGGCACGTTGAGCATGCTCCGCAGCCCACCGACGCCGCTCGATTTCGATCGCCTTTTCCACGACGGCCCAGATTGCGGTGGCGAACCGGTGCATGGATGCCAGATCCATCTCTTCGTTCCGGGAAGCCGGGGCAAACCGGCTTATCCCCGCTCTCAAGCCTTGGTGTTTTTGCTTGAGACACGCGAATAATGTGGCGGGATCGCTGACCTCGGCAAAATAGCAGTCATCGCGGTCATAGACATAGGCGCAACCGCCCTGCTTCACGATGCTCCAAATTGGCCCGGCTATGCTGTCCTGCCATCCTTCCATCCACGTCCAATGCGTTCGCCCGCGTCTGCTTTGCCAATAGTGCGTCGAAAACGGGTAGATGAATGCCGCTTCAAAGTCGGCATTCAGATCGATTGGACTGTCGTTGCTCATCGTCGGGTAATGTAAGGGTCGATAGATGGCAGCGGAAGGCTGCGCCATTGGACCACGCTCGATCGTAGCCGCGCCACATCACGAATGCAACAGCGGCACTTCAAAACCCCGGCATTTCGAGCCAAGCCTACCCCTGCTCGATCTCCAGGATATTGCCCTCGGGATCGCACATATAAACAATGCGACAGGGCGCCGCCGCCGTCCCGAAATTGGTGATCTCGCCCAAGGCACGGCCGCCCCCGCCGATGATTCCGGCATAGGCGGCGTCAATATCCTCTACCTCGAAAGCAATATGTCCGTACCCAGCCTCGTTCACCGCGGGAGGCGCCCGATCCAGCCAGGTGTCATATTGCAGCAGTTCCAGAAACGGACTGTCCGAGCCCGGCAGGGAAAGCCAGATCGAATAGATGTCCACGTCCGGCAAACCGTTGCCGCGCCACACGCGCTCTCCCGACAGGGTTCTGCGCGGCCTGGACTCTCTGCATCCGAAAACAGTGATGTAGAAGGCTGCCAGGGCGTCCGCGTCCCTCGCCGTGATGCTGATATGCTTGAGCTTCATCTCGCGTCCATTCTCGTGGCGATGGTCGTCAGCCGTCGATGCCATGGCGTCTGGAGCTGAGGCTTCGATGCGTTCACTCTCTTCTTCTTTGTGAAGGAATTACACGTCAATATGCCACCTGTGGTTTGCCTCTGTTTGGTGTCGGGTCGCTTCTGTGGACATTCGCCGCGTTTATTCAAAACTGGCAATTTGCCTGGCATTGGCGCTCGCTCTTACGGCTTGCGAGCGAGAGCCGGGCAAGTGGACCGATGCAGAGATCAGTCTTCTCGCATCGGAGGCTCATTTCATTGTTGCCGGCGTTCCAATCCAACTTCCCCTGGTCGCGACGACTGGGGAAGTAGGCGGACCATATCTGAGGTTGCGTAGAGAGAAAGTACGACAAGAAACCGCGGAGAGCTTGCGCGCCCTTCTTGAACGCGCTTCGAATACGGCAACGGCGCCGACTTTCGATACTCTGCAAGTGACATTAAGGGCATATGGATGGGATGATTCCGAGCCATCATTCAGGCGAATTTGCCCGCAGTTAAATCGTGAATGGTCTCGCTCCCTATGCGACAATCCATGGTCGCCCGTCCTGCAGGTCTACCCCCATCCAGACAATATCTGGTTCTACCTCGCCGATGACAGAAAGCTCGGCAAGTTTGGATCACTTCTCGGGGTTGGCGGTCATTCCCTTGAAGATACCCTGCGCAATGCCGGACTGGGCCGTCAACAAACAGTGGTGGCGTGCGAGCAAGCGAAGCCGAACGAAAATGCCGCCTGCACCGCCGCAACAGTTATCAAGGGTCACCTCATAGCGGTCTGGAGCACTTGGGCGCCACCGCCAGAGCCGATGTCGCAACGAACGGAACGCGAGGGACAAGCCATTGCTGCGCTTGTTGAGAACGCACTCGGAACAACTGAAAACTTCCCTCTCTTGCTGTCGAAAGCATGCAAGCTGAGAAGCCCACAGGCTTCGCTTCCACCCCATGGTGATCCTTGCGCGGATCGCTATTGAGCAGCGAGCAGCGTACGTCCTGGCGTGCTTCAACCCGCCGTGGCCGTGGGAACAGCCTCCATGGCCAGGCATCGATCGTCCATTAATAGTTCGTCAAGACTTACGAAGCGCTTGCCCCACCCCTCACGCCCTCTTCCAAACCGCCTGCCCCAGATACCGCTCCACATCCTCTTCGGGCATGGGCCGGCCGAAGCGATACCCTTGACCAGCCGGACAGCCGAGCGCCAGCAAGGCCGCCTCCTGCTCCGCCGTCTCTATGCCCTCGGCGATCGTCTCGAGCCCGAGGTCGCGGCTCATGGCGATCAGGGCGCGGGTGATGGCGGCATCGGAGGTGTTGGCCTGGATGTCGCGGATGAAGGCGCGGTCGATTTTCAGCGTCGTCAGCGGATAGCGCTGCAGCGAGCTCAGCGAGGCAAAGCCGGTGCCGAAATCGTCGAAGGCGATGCCGACGCCCATGTCGTGCAGGTCGTTGAGGGTCTTGAGCGACCGTTCGTCGGAATTGAGCGCCACTTCCTCGGTGACTTCGAGCTCGAGGGCTGACGCGCTTATGCCGTGCCGGTCGATCGCATCGGCCACCTTGTCGCGCAGATTGAGCGCGCGGAACTGGGTCGGGAACAGATTGACGCTCATCTTGACGGCATGGCCCAGGCGGTTGAGGCGGGCGATCTGCCGGCAGGCTTCGTCGAGCGTCCACCAGCCGATCTCAAGCGCCAGGGCACTTTGTTCGAGCGCGGGCAGAAAGGCTCCAGGCGTGAGCAGGCCTTTCTCCGGATGGTTCCAGCGGATCAGCGCTTCGAAACCAATCACCGCCCCCGTGGCCAGCCGCACCTGCGGCTGGTAGTACATTTCAAGCTGGCCTTCATTCAGGGCCTTGCGCAGCTCATCGCGCATGGCGCGGCGGGCCTGCGCCTCGCTGCGCATCGACTGGTCGAACAATCTGTAGCAGCGCCCACCCGCGGCCTTGGCGCGATAAAGCGCGAAGTCGGCGCTGGCCAGCAATTCCTCGGCGTCGCTACCGTGATGCGGCGCAATGGCGATGCCCAGGCTGGCGGCGAGGTCGAGCACCAGGCCGCCGAGATGAAAGGGCTTGCGGAACGCTTCGAGAATATCGGCCGCCTCTTTCTGTGCTGCCAGCGGATCGGCCGTTTCGGGCAGCAGCACGGCGAATTCGTCGCCGCCCAGCCGTGCCACCACGGCATCGGGCCGCAGCAGATAAGGCAGGCGCACGCCGACCGCCTGCAGCAGCGCGTCGCCGACGCCATGGCCATGCGTGTCGTTGACATCCTTGAAGCCGTCGAGGTCCAGCAATATGGCCGTCGCCGCATGGCCGGAGGACAGGCGGTCCTGGAGCAGCTGCATGAACTGATGCTTGTTGCTGAGCCCGGTCAGCGTGTCCTGCGATGCCAACCGCATCAGCCGGCTCTCGCGCTCACGGCGCTCGGAAATGTCCTTGATCACGGCGCCGGCGCAGAGGCCGCCCTTGCCTTCCCAGATCGACAGGGTGATCTCGATCGGAAATTCGCTGCCGTCCTTCTTCACCGCCGAAACCTCGACCGTCTTGCCGCCGAGATTGGGCTTCTCGCCGGCGGCCACCCGCGCCAGGCCGGCCATATGCGCGCCGCGCATCCTCTCCGGCACGATGATGGTGATCGGCCGGCCGATCATTTCGCTCTTCCGATAGCCGAACAGCGCGCAGGCCGAGGGATTGACGAATTCGATATCGCCCTTGCTGTCGATAGAGATCAGCGACAGGTTTGTCGCCTCGGCAAATTTGGCCACCGTGCTGGCGGTGCTGCGCCGCGTCGTCATCGTCTTCGCTATCCGATCGTTCGTCAAAAGCTACGCCCAGTCATGATAGGCCAACGACTTTAGAAAAAGGTGAATCAAACCGCTGATTGTGCGGGTTTTGCTTCAAGCGGCGCGCTGTCGACCATTGCAGATTCAAGATACGTCCGGGATACATTCTGCAAAAAGGCAGCGAGACAACTGGGATCGTGGGCGCTAGAATTCGCCGCGCAATTGGGAGCCGCGCATGAGTGAAGGCGAAAAGGCATTGCTGGTGCGTGTTCACGGCCGCGTGCAGGGCGTCGGATATCGCGCCTGGACGGTTCACGAAGCAAAGCGTCTGGGATTGCGCGGCACGGTGCGCAACGAAGCCGACGGCAGCGTCAGCGCGGTGATCGCAGGCACGCGATCGGCAGTCGACCGCATGCTGGAACGCTTCCACAACGGCCCTCCCGGTGCAGCGGTGACGAGCGTTGAAAGCGAACCGCTCGATCTCGACCATGTGCCAGGCGATTTCCGCGTGCTGCGGTGACCCGATGGGGGCTCGGTGCACGTTCAAATTTTGCAGGCCGATGACCGTCATGGCCTTCGGCGAGAGCGGGGCGCTGGTCGGACGGGACTGGCGTGGAGCGGCCGCATTGCCCCTGAGCGGACCCGGCGAAGAGCACGAATTATTGGACGATCAGATAATCGTGTAGCCGCTGCTTGAGGAATTCGACCACATCCGGATGGCCTAGAAACGCATCTACATGCATGACCGCCCATTGTTGTCCTTCATTGCCGAAGGGGCGGCCGCCCGCTCAGAAGAGTGTTGGTTGCTCCGGACCTGATGGCGCCGGCGGTCCATCTCCCCCATCATTGTCATCATCGATCGGATCAATGATGTCCGGCGTGTTGTTCGCCGGCTTTCCGACCTTCGAACCGATCTTCCACATCTTCATGAGATGATCTGGATAGGGCACCAACAGATCGTGCGGGTCGGGCTCGATGCCGAGCCATCTGTCATAGTCCTTGCGATGTAGTATGACAGGCATCCGGTCGTGGATTTGCGCCATCAAAGCATTGGGCTCGCAAGTAAGCACCGCAAAGCTGCGCAGATCGAGCCCGGTCACCTTGTCGCGCCAGGTCGACCAGATGCCAGCGAGGCAGAACGGCAAGTCATCGGCCATGCCGATGGCATAGGGCTGCTTGTTCTTGCCGGTGCCGTAAATGTCCTTCCATTCGAAAAATCCGGAGATCGGCACCAGGCAGCGCTTCGATTTGTACGATTGCCGGAACATGCCGTTCGTCGCGACCGTCTCGGATCTTGCGATGATAGGCGGCGGCCGCCCATCGCCCTTGCCGTCCTTCGACCAGGGCGGCACAAATCCCCATTTCGCGTTCACGGCGCGTCGGCCCAACACTTCGCTGTTTTCGGAGGCCGCATTAATGATGATCGGGTACATCTGCCCGGGAGCGCCATTCCACCGTGGAAGCTGCGCTTCCACGTCGGGCACGCCATCGATATCGTTGAAGCCGAAATACGAGAGCATTCGCTCCAGTGATGTCGTTATGTAAATCCGGCCGCACATGGCCACACTCCGTTCACGGAGAGACTGGCGTTGGTGATCACGGGAGTCAAGCTTTCGGGTTCAACCATCGCGTCAGCAGGCCGGAAACCATGATGTCCATGTCATCGCCGGCAGGTCTTTGCAACTGCCTGCTTTCAGCAAGCTTGATAATCGCAGCGAGCGCTTCCTCGCGGGTCCGAGCCTCAGCATCACGATCAAGACTTGTTCGCCCAAAGCACACTCCTATGCTAATCTCGCAAGGCATTTCGCTCGCTGCATGAGCGAGGCGTCGAGCAAGCTGTCGTCGGAAGCCCCACCACCCAATCTTGAGCCCCCCATGGAAAAGATCATCCTCGACTGCGACCCCGGCCACGACGACGCGATCGCCATCCTGCTGGCGGCGGCCAATCCTGCCATCAACCTGCTCGGCATCACCACCGTATCCGGCAACCACAATGTCGACAACACCACGCGCAATGCCCTGGCCGTCTGCACCGCCTATGGCATCCAGGTGCCGGTGGCCAAGGGGTCGCGCGGGCCTGTGATCAGCGACCAGGTGCTGGCCGTCGAGATCCATGGCGAGACCGGGCTCGACGGTCCCGTGCTGCCGCCCGCCTCGTTCGAGCTCGACCCGCGTCATGCCGTGGATTTCATCATCGACACCGTCATGGCGCATGAGCCGAAAAGCGTCACGCTCGTGCCGGTCGGTCCCTACACCAATATCGCGCTCGCCATGCGCAAGGAACCGCGCATCGTCGAGCGGGTGAAGCGGGTCGTGGTCATGGGCGGCGCTTATATGCGGGGCAACATCACCCCGGCTGCCGAGTTCAATGTCTATGGCGATCCGGAAGCCGCCGATGTCGTGTTCCGCGCCAAGTGGGACGTCACCATGGTCGGGCTCGACCTGACGCACCAGGCGCAGGCAACGCCGGAACTGCAGGAAAGAGTCCGCGCCATCGGCGGTTCGATCAGCCAGTTCATCCTCGATATCTGGGCCTTCATCGCCACCACCCATGGCGGCCTGCTGCAGATCGCCTATCCCGCCGTTCACGACGCCTGCTGCGTGGCGGCGCTGATCGATCCGAGCGTGTTCACCACCGAAAAGGCCGATATCCGCGTCGAGATCGCCGGCCGCTGGACCAAGGGCATGACGGTCTGCAATTTCGAGAAAATGGGCGGCATGCACCATTTCGGCGGCACGGCCAGCGAGCAGCGCGATTTCCGCCACACCGTCGCGATGCAGCTCGACCATGCGAAATTCTGCGACATGATCGTCGACGCCGTCGAGCGGCTGACCAGGGCGAAGGGTTGAGGTGCCGGCGTGCAGCTGGCTGCCGGGCGCGCGATAGGCGCTCGCATGTGTCGCCTATGCCCCGATATGCTGTCAGATCCAGGCAAAACACGCGTGCTTCATGGCGACTTCGACGGCCCCTGTTGATTCCTGCAGCATAGGAACGGTCATGACGACGAATGCCGGATTTGACGCCACTTCGACTGTTGCGCTGTTCAGGGTCCGCCACTTCATTCCCGCCATGACCGCGATCCTCTTTGCCACGCTTTCCGAGGCGATGGCCGGAAGCTACATAGCCTTGCTGGCCGTCGAAAAGATCGGAATGTCGCCCTTGGCGCTCAGCGGCTTCCTGACGACATCGGCGGTGTCCGGATTGATCGTGACCTCGATCTTCGGGCATCTTCACGACCGAAGGCCGGTGATCTGGCCCTTGCTTGTCTCCTTGCTGGCCAAGGCCGTCGGCTTCGGACTATGTGCCGTGCTCACCGAGACCTGGATGCTGGTGCTGGATGCCGCCATCCTGTTCGGCCTGAGTTCTGCCTCCTATGCGCTGCTGTTCGCGCTGGCAAAGGGCTATCTTGACCGGGCCGGCGGCCTGACGGTGTCGCGCGGCATGGCAAGTCTGCGGCTTGCATCCTCGCTCAGCTGGGCGGTCGGCCCGGCGATCGCAGCGGTGCTGGTGTCCTCGCGGGGCTTCGACGGCGTATTTGTCGGCGCCGCGCTGCTGGCCGCGTCCGCCCTGGCCGTCGTGATCGTCAGCCGCATTCAGGTCCTGCCTGGCGATGCGGAAACCCGACAGGCGCTGACCATGGCCACAGTCCTGCAGGCGGCGCCCGCCATTCTGGCACTGTCGGCATTTCATACGGCGATGTTCATGGGTTCAAATGCGATGGCGATCGTTGTCGCCCAACAGCTCGGCTCGAAGGACGATGTGGGACTGTTGTTCAGTCTCTGCGCCGGGCTTGAAGTGCTGGTGATGGCCGTGTTCGTTGTCAGGCCGGGCCTTTCGGGAAGTCATCGGCTGCTGGTCTTCGGTTTTGCTCTCTTCGCCGGATATTTTGCCTTGGCGCTGGCGTGGCCGACACTGACCTCGCTCTATGTCGGACAGATATTGAGGGCAGCGGGAATCGGCGTCATCAGTATTGTCGGCATGGCGATGGTGCAGGACTTGCTGCCCGGCCGGGCCGGAACCGCCTCTGCTGTTTTCGGCAACACGGTGAGCGTCGGCGTTCTACTCTCAGGGCTCGGTACCGGCCTCTGGGCCAACTGGTTTGGATATTGGTCGATCTTCGGTCTATGCCTGGGATTATGCGCCTTGAGCGGTGCAGCACTTGGCTGGTCCCGGATGAGGGCCTGATCACCGGCGCGACCAGCGGATCCGGCGATTGCCCGGATCCCCGCTCAGCCGACATGGAACCGCCCCGACGGCGCTCGCGGTCGCGCCCGTGTCGGTCGCACCGGTATCCAAAGCACCACACTTCGTTCTATAGAACAAATGCACCGGCGGCAGTTCGAACGCGCCTTCATTCGATCACCAGACCCAGGGAGTTCCGCCGTGGCCACGTTTGAAAAGAAGCCGGCCGCCGCAGGCGGCTCTGGCGCCGGCGAGGTCGATTCCGCCTATGCCTGGTGGCGGCTCCTGCTCACGCTCATTCTCGGCACCGTCGCCTGTGTCGGCAACTGGTCTGTCGTGGTGCTACTGCCGACCCTGCAGGTCGAATTCGACACGGCGCGTGGCGGGGCCTCGCTGCCCTATACCTGCACGATGCTTGGCTTTGCCTTTGGCGGCGTGGTGATGGGGCGCCTGGCGGATCGGGTCGGCATCGTCGCGCCGGTGCTGGTCGGAGCGCTCCTGCTCTCCATCGGCTATATCATGACGGCGCTGGCCACGAATATCTGGCAATTCGCCGCCTTTTCGCTGGTCATCGGCCTTGGATCGGCGGCTGGATTTGCGCCGCTGATATCCGATCTCTCGCTCTGGTTTTCCCGGCACAGGGGGCTCGCGGTCGCCTTTGCCGCCTCGGGCAGCTATCTTTCCGGCGCCGTCTGGCCGCTGGCGATCGAACATTTCCTCACCACGCACAATTGGCGGTCCATCCATATCGGCATTGCCGTGTTCATCCCGCTGGTGATGGTGCCGATCGGCCTGCTGTTGAAGCGGCGCCTGCGGACCGCGACCTATGCCCAGGCCCAGGCCGCAACAGAGACAGCCCGCAACGCGCTGGGCTTGAGCCCCAATGTCCTGCAGGCCGTTCTCGTCGTCGCCGGCTTTGCCTGCTGCATGGCCATGTCGATGCCGCAGGTTCATCTCGTCGCCTATTGCGGCGATCTCGGCTATGGCGTGGCCGTGGGCACGCAGATCATCGCCCTGATGCTTGGACTGGGCGTGGTCAGCCGCCTGGCGTCCGGCGCGCTTGCGGACCGGATCGGCGCCGGGCCGATGCTGATCCTCGGCTCCTCCATGCAGGCGTTGGCGCTACTGCTCTACCTGTTTTTCAACGGCAAGTCGTCGCTCTACATGATCTCCGGCCTGTTTGGTCTCTTCCAGGGCGGCATCGTTCCGATGTATGCGGTGATCATCCGAACATACCTGCCGCCACGCGAGGCCGGCATCCGCATCAGCCTGGTCATGATGGCGACGGTGCTTGGCATGGCTTGCGGCGGCCTCGCCGCCGGCTACATTTTCGACGCCACCGGCTCCTACCGCCTGGCCTTCCTGCACGGCTTTCTCTGGAACTGCGTCAACCTTGCTTTGGTGAGCTGGCTGATCCTATGGCCGAAGCTGCGTCAGCGGCGGCAAGCCACAGTCGCGGCGTGAAGAGGCGGGCCTTCCCACCGCGCGACAATTGTTTCGATTGACGGCGCAACGGTCCGGGCAAGGGATTGCCGGCGCGGTGTCTGGAGCATGTCAGGCGGGAAGTCCGGCTGCGCTCAGCGCTGCGATCACCCGTTCCGACCGTGCGGGGTCGCGGTAGCGGTTTGAGCGCCGGACCTGCTCCTGGTCGATGTCCGCCTGCCTCAGCACAGCGTCCGCAACGGCGCGGCGGGCATTATCGGTCCGTCCCGCGAACCCATGGATGACCGCCATCATCAGATAGCCCCAGCTATCCTGCGGATTGGCCGCGATATAGTGATCGAGGCTCTCTATCGCGCCTTCGTCGTCGCCAAGCCACGCCCGGGCATGGCCTATGTGAAAATGGATCCAGGTGAGCGTCTGCGGCGACAGATGCGCAGCACGCTCGAGCACGGTCAGCCCTTCGCGCGGGTCGCCGGAATAGACTGAGATCAGGCCGGAAAAGCCAAGCACCCAGGGGTCGCTCGGGCTGAGGCTGGCAGCGCGGCGGCAGAGCGCGACCGCCTCGTCATGGCGGTCGCGCAGCCATGCCACGCCGCCCAGCAGCATCGTCGCGATGGCCGTGTCGGGGCGCTGCTCCAGCACCTCCCTGGCGATGCGTTCCGCCTCGGCCAGCGCCCGCTCGCGGTCGTCGCCCTCAGCATAGTAGCGCGCGTCATACCAAAGCGTCTTGCCCAGCAACACTTTGGCGCCGATATAGTCCGGGTCGATCTCAAGCGCCTCGTACAACAGGTCCCGGGCGCGGCGATTGTCGGCTTCGGACCATCGCTCGTGGTGCTGGTTGGCGACGACGCAGCGTTCCCAGGCGGCAAGGCTTCTCGTCTGGCCGTCCCACAGCCGCGCGAAGTCGCCGGTGGTCAATTTGACTTGCATGGCCACCGCGACCTGGCGCGTGATTTCGTCCTGCAAGGCGAAGATGTCGTCGTCGCCGCCTTCAAACCGGCCGCTCCAAAGCTGCCGGCCGCCGGCCGCCTCGACCAGCCTTGCATTGACACGGATCTGGCCCGACGCGGCGCGTACGCTGCCGGTCAGATGCAAGCTGGCGGCGGCGCTATCGGCGCGCAGCTCGATGCCGCTGATCAGGCTCAGCGACGATTCCAGATCAAGCCCGATGCCGGTGGCGAAGAACTCCTGCTTGGGATCGCTGATCAGGTTGGTGAAGGGCAGGATGGCGACCGTCGGTTTGGCGTCGGCGCGCGCGGGCGCGGCTATCGCCGCCGTCACCGCCTCCGATCCGGACCAGCGCCAGGCCCGTATCGGCGTGCTGATGTTCTTCAGCCGCAACTCGCCCGCGACGGAAAAATCGGCACCGACCTTGCCTGTGACCTGTGCATGCACCGCGTCTGACACCAGAATGCCGCCCCGGGGCGCCTGCGCTTCGAGGCGGGCGGCGATATTGACGCCATGGCCATAGATGTCGGATCCCTCCCCGATAATGTCCCCGAGGTTGATGCCGATGCGCAGCACGATATGGCGGTCCGGCGCCAGCGCCTTGTTGGCCGCGCCGAACTTCTCCTGTAATTCCATGGCCGCCATGACCGCGTTGACGGCGCTGGCAAACTCGATCAGCACCCCGTCGCCCATAAGCTTGACGACGCGTCCGCCATGCGCCTGCACCGTCGGCTCCAGGATTGCCTTCCGTCGCGCCTTCAACGCCTCGAGCGTGCCCGCCTCGTCGGCTTCCATCAGGCGGGAATAGTTGACGACATCGGCCATCAGGATCACGGCGAGGCGGCGATTGACGGTCATTCCGGGAGCTCCGCTTTGCACGGGCCTTCGACTGCGGGCATCGTCGTTTCCAGGGCGGGTTCTGGGCCAGGATCGCACTGTCCCGACAGTCTGACAAGCCGGCTTGGCCGGAATCTGGGCAGGCTCTGATCGAGGTTTGAGCGGCCTTGGCGAAATTCTGCGACATGATCGTCGACGCCGTACCCACGGAGTCCCAATTGAGCCAGGGAGGGCGCCGCGGGTGCTCTCCCCCCTTGGGGGAGAAAAACCCGCGGCAGCCTTCTGTCAGACGATATGAAAATCCGCGTGGTTGAGCTTATCGTTATCCGTGACATGCGCGAAAAGCACCCGGTCGAAATGGCCCTTTGAGCCGTCCCGGTCGAAATAGAGGTCGCCATCCGCCTTGTCGTAGAGGATCCGGTCGCTGGCATCGACGCCCGCGGTCGACGTGGCACTTGCGATCAGCTTGAAATCGTCCTTCGACAATGTCCCCAATGCCAGCCCCTTGAAGACAGCATCGTCGATGTCGATCGTATCGTCCTTGTGGCTGAAATCGCTGATCGTATCGACATTCGAGCCCTTGGCCGCCGTGTCGAACACGAACGTATCCTTGCCGCCATTGCCTGCCAGCGTATCGCTGCCGTCGCCGCCGTCGAGCACGTTCTTGCCGCTGTTGCCGGTGATGGTGTTGGCGAGCCCGTTGCCGGTGCCGTCGATGTCGTCGGCGCCGAGCAGAACGAGCTTTTCGATCGTGGCGAAGTCGGCGAGATTGCGGCTGATGGTCGAGGTGATGGTGTCGATGCCGGCGCTATCGGTGACCGTGTCCAGGGTTTCGCTGCCGAGCACATAGGTATCGTTGCCGGCCAGGCCGACAAGGTCGTCCTGAGCGCCGTCATTGCCACCGCCGTCGAGGATATTGTCGCCGGAATTGCCGTAGATCGCCTGCGCCAGTGCATTGCCGGTGAGGTTGATCGGATCGGTGCCGGCGTCGTTGGTGGTCACCATGAATTCCACGTGAGCGCTTGCTGTCAATGTATAGGAGACGCTGACATGGACATAGTCCGCGTCGCCGCCGTCTGCCGCCTCGACGATCACATCGGTGGGACTGTCGACATAATAGTCGTCGCTGTGGCCGCCGCCGCTCAATGTGTTGGTGCCGGTGCCGCCATGGATCTGGTCATAGCCGGCCCCGCCGGTGATCACGTCATTGCCGGCGCCGCCGTCGAGGCTTTGCGGAGAACCGAAACTGTCCGCGCCATTGCCGCCGTCGATCACATCGTCGCCTCTGCCGCCGACGATCGTGTCGACCCCATCGCCGCCGATGACGGTCACGGATGTCAGCCCGCCATAGAACTGGTCGTCGCCATCCCCGAGATCGGTGCTGCCCTTGATGATGCCGCTTTCATTGTGGACGATGTCGTTACCGCCGGCGAGGTCCAGGCCGCCGCGCAGGATGCCGGTATTGGTCACGAGTTCGACGGATGTCGCACTGGTGGCGGCGATCGCCGACTGAACCCCATTTCCCACGGTTCCCGAATTATCGATCGTGTGGGTGCCGGCAGAGCCGGAGTTGAAAAAAATAGCATCACCCACGACAGTGTCGATCGATCCCGTATTGGTGATCAGGCAATCTCCGCTGCCGAGATAATTTATGCCAGCACCGCCGGTACCGGCCTGCCCGGAAAGGCTGCCATGGTTGGTGATGTCGGCGTCGCCTTCGAGGTAAACAGCCGCCTCCCCCCGCACGACGGCGGAAGCATTGATCGTGATCGTCGCGTGGTTCGTACTGCCCTGAAGATAGATGCCCGAACAAATATCGGTTGGTTTGCCCTCGATCAGGCCGTCGACTGTCAGATCATAGCTCTGGCTTGCGCCGCCCAGAACCAATGAATCACTGTCCGTGCTGATCAGGTAGGCGTCGAAAGCCAGCGTCAGCGTATCGCCGGTGGAATAGCTGGCGGCGTTGCCGCTGGTGACGAAATTGCTCGGAATCGCAGTCATATCGGTCCCCCCAAGGCCCAAATGATCCGGCTCGACCGCTTCCGGCGATTGGCGAGGAGAGAGCCAGATGCCTCACGCCATCCTCATGCCTGCTCCCGAGAAAATTGCTCAGCCCGCCGTTCTATTAACCAACAGCAAGGCACCGAAAATAGCAATCGGCCACGCTGCGGTTTGGCGTAAGAATTCCGAATTGACGTCATTTTGACCGCATGAGGACCAGTGTGGCGGATCGAAAGCCCGCGGCAGCGTTGTGCCCCAACCGAGGCTGGCATTCGGGGCACCCTGCCTCCCCCTTGTGAGGGCGATGGCCGGCAGGCCAGAGAGGGTCTTCGCGCCACATGCGATGGCCTGCTATCGATCGAGCGGCAATCAGACCTCTTGGCGCGATGCCAAGACACGTCGTCGACCCTGGGGGCAGGTTCACGTCGTCCGCCTGCAATCGTCTTGCCGTCCTCTTCGCGCTGATCTCCACCAAACCCGCTCAGCGCGCCAGCGCATCCTTTGGAAATCCCCTTGCCAGGCTGTCGATGAAGCAGCGCACGGCCGGCGGCAGGCCGCGGCGGGTGGTGAAGACCAGATGCACCACGCCCAGCATGCCGCGCCATGCCGGCAGCACGCGGACCAGCCTGCCCTCGTCCAGGGCCTGCCGGCAGCTGTGATCCGGCAGCAGCGCAACGCCCAGCCCCGCCACCGCGGCAGCGCGCACGGCGGTGAAATCCGCACAGGCCATCCTCGGGACATGGCTGAGCACATGCCTTTCGCCGCCCTCGCTTTCCAGATGCCACTCGGCGTCGCCGGGTTCGTCGCTGCTCGACAAGGTCGGATGGTTCGCGAGATCGCCGATATCGCCGATCCGGCTGGCGGTCTGCGGGCTGGCGACGAGAATTCTCACCGACTTGCCCAGCGAGCGCATGGTCAGCGAGGCGTCACCCTCGAGCGAGGTGCGCACGCGCAGCGCCACATCGATGCGCTCTTCGATCAGATCGACGGAACGGTCGACGGCGACCAGTTGCAGCCGCACTTTCGGATGGTGCTCGAGAAACTGGTTCATGAGCCCGGAGATCGGCTCGACCAGGCCGGTGGGGCAGCTCATGCGGATCAGTCCGTGCGGCTCGGCTTGCGCCTCGGCCACCAGCGCTTCCGCCCGCTCGGCTTCCGCCACCATCGCTCTGCAGCGTTCGTAGAAGGACTGGCCGACATCCGTCACCCGGAAACGGCGGCTTGAGCGCTCGATCAGGCGGACGCCGAGCCGCGCCTCCAGCCCCGCTATCCTGCGGCTGAGCTTCGACTTCGGCTCGCGCAGCGCACGCCCGGCAGCGGCAAAGCCGCCATGGGCGACCACTTCGGCAAAATACTGGAGGTCGTTCAGGTCTGCTTTCATCATCGTTCTCCCTGTGGAACGATGAGTAACAGTTTTGCTGGCTTTCCGCATCAGCGTTCCGTCCCCATCTGCTTCCTCGACGGCAACACGCCGAAACACAGGAGAAAGACATGACGAAGACATTCGAAAACAAGGTCGTGATCGTGACCGGCGGCACCAGCGGCATCGGGCTCGCCACAGCCAAGGCCTTTGTCGCCGAGGGCGCCTCGGTGTTCATCACCGGCCGGCGGAAGGAGGTGCTCGACGCTGCGGTCAAGCAGATCGGCGGCCGCGTCACCGGCGTCCAGGCCGACATGAGCAAGCTCGCCGATATCGACCGCCTCTATGATGCGGTCCAGGCGCAGCATGCGCAGATCGATGTCGTCTTCGCCAATGCCGGCGGCGGCGAATTCGCAGCACTCGGCGCCATCACCGAAGAGCACTACCAGAAGACATTCGACACCAACGTCAAGGGCACGCTGTTCACCGTGCAAAAGGCGCTGCCGCTCTTGCGCGACGGCGGCTCGATCATCCTCACCTCCTCGACGACAAGCGTCTCCGGCACGCCTGCCTTCAGCGTCTATTCCGCCACCAAGGCGGCGATCCGCAATTTCGCCCGCAACTGGGTCCTCGATCTCAAAGATCGCCATATCCGCGTCAACGCGATCAGCCCCGGCGTCACCGAGACGGCTGGCGTCGACGAACTTTTCGGCGGCGGCGAAAGCGCCGAGAACACCAAGAACTATCTCGCCGGCCTGATCCCTGCCGGCCGCGTCGGCCAGCCCGGGGAGATCGCCAAAGCGGTGCTCTTCCTCGCCTCCGACGCCGCCTCCTTCGTCAACGGCATTGAACTCTTCGTCGACGGCGGCATGGTACAGATCTGAACGTCGGACACGGGAGAAGAACCATGACAGACATCGCAACGCTGATCGAACGCAACCTACAGGGCATTTTCGGCGAGCCCGATGAAGCCCGCCGCCGGCAGGTCGCCGCGGAAATCCTGCATGAAGATGCGCTCTTCGTCGAACCGCATGGCGTCACCAGCGGCCGGGACGAAATCATCCGCATCGCCGGCATCATCCGCGCCACGCATCCGACCTTCCGCTATAGCCCGACCGCGCCGGCAGACGTGCTGCACGAGCACGCCGCGCGGATGAGATGGGTCGCCGGAGCTCCGGGTGAGCCGCCGGCTTATGCGGGCACGGATTTCATCGTCGCGCGAGAGGGCAAGATCGCTGCCATCTATATGTTTTTTGATGGTGAGCCCGACCCGACCGGCGCGAAGTTTGCGGGGTGAGATGTCGTGTTGGTGGAGGAGGTGTGAGGGCCAGCGAGGACGGCACTCACGCTTCCCCACTCCGTCGCTGCGATGGTGGCGGAAGGCACGGTATGCGGCACCGACCGGTTCGAGGGTCGCCATTGACACGAAGCGGACATCGCCGCGCGAAATGTACAGCCCAGCCCCCGATAGAGCGCTCGTCATGCGCGAGATCAGGATCGCATGGAAGGTCGACTGGCAACGTGGGCAGTCGCATGCCGGGTAAAGACCCTCTCTGGCCTGCCGGCCATCTCCCCCACAAGGGGGGAGAAAACTCGCGGCACCGCCTCGACCCAATTGATGCACCTATGGTGCGGTTGGGTTAAGCCCCTCACGATGCCTCAATTGAGGCAAGGAGCGCGCCGCGGGTCTTCTCCCCCCTTGTGGGGGAGATGGCCGGCAGGCCAGAGAGGGTCTTCACCCGGCATGCGACTCCCCTGCTGTCGCCCGCCTTTTAGGCCCCAATCCGCCCTCAGATGCGGTTATCGGAACGCACAATTCGCCACGCCGTGATCAGCGCCACCATCCCGCCGATCGCCATGACAGCGGCCATGGGGACATGGGTGCCGTTGGCCAGCAAACCGACGGCGCCCGAGCCGATCATTCCGGAGCCATATTGGATGGCGCCGACGACAGCCGACGCCGAGCCGGCCTTCGTCTGAACGCTTGCCAGGGCGCCGGCGACGCCATTGGCGAGAATAAAGCCGTTCATCGCCGCGAACAGGAACTGCAATGCGATGAATGCGGCGGCCCCGCCGATGCCGGCCACGGATGCCAGGAACAGGGCCAGCCCGAACACGGCGGCGCCGAGTGTGCCGATCAGCAGCATGCGGTCGCTGCCGATGCGCCTGACCAGGCGGGCATTGACGGTGTTGGCAGCCATCAGCCCGACAATGCCCGCGGCAAAGACCAAGCTGTAGGCCTGCGGCGACAGGCCGAAATAATGGATCAGCGCGAAGGGTGCGCCGGCAATGTTGGCGAAGACCGCGGCATAGAAGCAGCCGATGACGGCCGCGTAGCGCATGAGCGATCCGTTGGTCAGCAGCTCCGCATAACCGGAGATCGCCGACCAGGCCGGGCCGCGCTCGCGCCTGGCCATGGGCAAGCTCTCGGGCAGGGTCATGACCGCGGCGAACGTGCCTATCCCGATTGCCACGAGTGTCCAGAATATCGCCTGCCACGACGCCAGCGCCAGAATCTGCGCCCCGACGATCGGGCCGAGCAAGGGCGCGATCGCCATCACGGTCATCAGGCTCGACAGCGTCCGCGCCGCCTCGTCCCGATCGTAGAGGTCGCGGATCATGGCCCGCGCCAGCGCCACGCCGGAACTCGCGCCAAGGGCCTGGACGATGCGCCAGAAGATGATCTCGCCCGCGCTCGCCGACAAGGCGCATCCGGCGGAACCGATCACGAAGACGACGACACCGAGCGCGATCGGCATGCGCCGGCCGAAACGATCACTGACCGGCCCCCATCCGAGCTGGCCAAAGGCGAAACCGAGGAGATAGGCCGAGATGGCAAATTGCAGCATGCCCTCTTTCGCCCCAAGCGCCACCTGCATCGCCGGCAGAGCCGGGAGGAAGAGATCGGTCGAAATGGAAGCAAAGCCCAGAAGCACGGCCAGGACGACAAGCCGCCACACGCCGCCTCGCCCGACATCCGTTGCCGTCCCGTTCAGCTCATCGTCGCCGGCAGAGCGCATGTCGATCGTTCGTCCCTTGACCACGGGCATCGCCGTCAAAGCCCCGAAAGTTTCATCAGTTCATCCGGATATCGTGCACCCTCGATGCGGATCGCGGCAGCGTCGATCTCGGCGAGATCGCCCGATGTCAGTGCCACCGAGAGCGATCCGAGATTCTCTTCGAGGCGCTCGCGCTTGCGCGTGCCGAACAGCGGCACGATCCAGGGCTTCTGCGCCAGCAGCCAGGCGAGTGCGACCTGGGCCGGCGTCGCCGCATGGCGATCGGCAATACCGCGGATCAGCTCTATCAGCGCCTGGTTTGTCTGCCGCGCCTGTTCGGTGAAACGCGGTATGCGGCTGCGCAGATCATTGGCCGCAAAGGACGAAGCCGGATCGATCTTGCCGGTCAGGAACCCTTTTCCCAGGGGGCTGAACGGCACAAGACCGATACCCAGTTCTTCGAGCACCGGCAGGATGTCCGTCTCGGGCTCCCGCGTCCACAAGGAGTATTCGCTCTGCAGCGCGGTGACCGGATGTACCGCATGCGCCTTGCGGATCGATCCGGCTCCCGCCTCCGACAGGCCGAAGTGCAAAACCTTGCCTTCGGCGATCAGCTCCTTCACCACCCCAGCCACCTCTTCCATCGGCACATCCGGATCGACGCGATGCTGGTAGTAAAGGTCGACATGGTCGGTCCTGAGCCGTTTCAGGCTGCCTTCGATTGCCTTGCGGATCTGCTCCGGCCGGCTGTTGACGCCGCCGAGATGCTCGCCCGTCGCCTGGTCCAGGTTCCAGCCAAACTTGGTTGCGATCCTGACCCGGTCGCGCATGCCGGCAAAGGCCTCGCCGACCATGTCTTCATTGGTCCAGGGACCATAGACCTCGGCGGTGTCGAAGAAATCGACGCCGAGATCGACCGCCTCGCGCAGCAATCGGATCATGTCGGCGCGGTCTTCGATGTCGCGCGACTTGCCGTACCCCATAGCGCCGAGCGACAGGGCCGAGACTTCGAAGCCGGCGGTTCCCAGTTTGCGCTTGTCCATTTCAACCGTCCTTCATCTGTTGCTTGCGGAACCGCGGCTCACATCGGCAACCCGGTCCTGATCGCTCTAGCTCAGGAGACATAAAGGCTGCAGGCTTCATGGACTAGGTGGCATAATTCGCTTGAACTTATCGAATTTCGCTATCAATAAGCCCCTGCATCTGCGACAGCGAGGTCGTGATCAAGGCGCGGGGAAACTTCAACGACCTTATCTGGTTCCTCGCGGTCGCCGAGGAGAAGCGTTTCACCGGGCGGCGGCGCGCCTGAACGTCGCCCAGTCCACACTCAGCCATGCAGTCAAGCAGCTCGAAACCCGAATGGGATCGAGGCTTCTCACCCGCACGACCCGCAGCATCTCCACCACCGAGGCCGGCGAACGCCTGCGTCAATCCATGGCGCCGCGCTTCGAGGAGATCGATGGGTATCGCGACAAGCCCGACCCAACCGGACCGGCGCTGCCGGGCTGAGGCATGCCCGCGGCGGCAGCGGGTTTCTGCCCTCACCCGCAGTCCGGCGCCAAAATGATGCGGCRCAAATACCCGATGGTCGCTTGGACGGCTTCACTCTCCGCCCAGGTTTCGTCTGGCGAAACTTGCGAGGCATTTCGCACTTTCAGGCCTCCTTGGACATCCAAACCTGGAGAGGTCCAAGCGCGACAAGGCCGGTCTCCTGAAATTCCAAGTCATCTGAAGACCAACACACAATCGGTCGCTGCCGCGATGCCGAACTTGCGGCCTGTAATGCGCCCGTTTGGGCAAGCGAATGATTATCCGGAGAAAACCAGTTCGACAGACCCAGCGAAACTCCGGAATCGAGGCTGATAATGCCGGCTTCGATGGCGTCGGCTTCGCCTTTGAACCAGAAGGTGATCCTTCGGTCCGACAGCAAGCTGTCGGGGAAAATTCGTTCCTCGCCACCACCCCACGCTTTTTCCCACAAGCGCAACTCGGCGGAAGAAGTTACGGTCTTCCAATTCTCCGGCAAGTCGGCCGTGATGGTTGTGCCGTACCAATGGCCCAACAGCAGTTGTTCAAATCCCTGATCGGCGAGCTCCAAGTCGCCAAAGCTGTCCTTGATGCCCCACCTTTTCCGCTGATTGGCGGTGCTCACCGTGCGAGCAAGCTCCTCTACTTCTTTTTGAGCGCCGGGCTGCCGCGTTATGATGTTCGGATAAAAGGGTGGCGAGACAGCGAAATTCGCCCACGCGCCCGATGAGCTGGCCTCCTGCGATCCATGGGCGGAGCAGACCGCACTGCACCAGGCAACATTGTCTTCGACAGCAAGTCGAAGACGTTGGTCAATGCTGCGCATGCGGAACGGTCCTCAACATATCCGGCACCGAAAACCCGACGAAACGCCAGCTTCTCCCCGGATTTTTGCCACTTCGCAGGATAGAGACCATAGAGAATTCTGCAATCGCCGATTTTGGCCCATTGCTGACATCTGAAGCTGCGTATCCACCAAGCGGCTTTGCGCCTTCATTTCGGCCATTCGAGCCGCCTTGTCGAATTCCTGAAAGCTGCCAGGCCGCTAAACGGTCGATGATGTCGGTGACAAGTGGAAAGCGGGTGTCCGCTTCTGGGGTTGGATATTGTTCGGACCGGTGCGCACGGCAACTAGAAATCATCGCCGATTTATTCCTCGTCACCGCCACAAACGCGCGGAAAAGGCTTTGCCTGAGTTTTCGATCTTGGTGCAAACGTACTCGGTAGGCTTTTGCGTCACCTGAATCGAAGGCCGTTTCTTCCGCCGAATTCAGGGCGAGGGCAAAGATCGCGGCATCGACACCCTGAGGGCCATGGCGCATGGCATCCTGCAAGCATCCGTTCCACCAAACGTCTTCTTTTCGTGCCCGGCATCTCGCCTAGCAAAACAAGGCGTTGACCTGTCGCATTCCGCCTTCGGATCGCATTCTGGCACGTACCGCACATTCCTCGGATCGACCTCGAAGGGCAGCAAAGGGGTCGATTCCGGACCACGGCGTACGATAGCTGTGTGTCCACTTTCGTTCTGCGCAGCCCGCCAGCGGACAGTCCGGGTCCGGCCCCAAGTCGCTCATTCCTCGTTGGCCGTGGCGACGCTAACCGATCACATAGCGGCTGAAGGCAAGCCCTGATACCTGGCTTGCGACGAGACCCGCGCCACGCCTGTACAACGATACTTTAATTTCTGCATGCGAATATGCCGATGAACCGTGCCAGTTGCTGAGCAGTCTTTGACGCACTCTGAATGCCGTCACCAAGTTTGTAGGTTCTGGGTACCTGGCCTGAATCTGTAAGCGCCCCGCTGACGAGAAAAGCATCGAGAAACCTGACCAGTTCACGGATATCGATGAACCTGACTGTGGCTTTTCGGACTTGCGCTTTCAAGGACAGTAATGAAAAACGAGGACCGCCCAGTTGCACTCAGGCGAATGAGCCAAAGATGGTACGATTTAGGCGCGTTCGTGCCTGCTTTTTTGGCGCTCGTTGTCGCCGTCACTGTGTTTGTTTTTGCCGACACACAGCGGACCAGGCTTTTCCGCGAGGAAGAAAAGGAGCGTGCCACCGAGAGGCTCGCAGTATTGTCTGCGCAAATTCAAACGAACATTACTGGCAACGTCAAACTCCTTCAGGGATTGGTGGCGGGAATTGGTACCGAGCCACAGATACAGCAGGAAAGATTCTTCCAGCTTGGAGAGCAAATATTCCGCGCGAGATCTCAGCTTCTCGGCGTGGCAGCCGCACCTAACCTCACAGTCAAATTCTTATACCCCGGTGTTGTGGGTCAGGACACGATCGGTTTGGACTACCGGAAAAACGAAGAACTTCGCAAAAGCGTTTACCAAGCGAGAGAGATTCACGATTCCGTACTGGCCGGTCCTCTGAGGACGACTTCGGGTAGTCTCGTGCTAATGGCAAGGTGTCCGGTATACGTGACGAGAGGAAAATCTCAGTCATTCTGGGGAATCGTGTCGGGGACCATTGATCTCAATCGATTGTTTGGAGACAGCGGCGTCGAAGGTAGTGATTTGGACCTGTCCATCAGCCTTCAAAAAACTCCGCTGCAACAGAGTGAAGTATTCGTCGGATCGCTGGATATAGTGAATGACGACCCCGTCAGAATATCCATCGATCTGGGTTATGATACTTGGTATCTTGCGGCACGGCCAAGTGGTGGATGGTCAAACCATCCGCCAATGATACTCTTCCGATTTTGCATGACCTTGGTCTCGGCTTGTGTCGTCGTACCACTGGTATGGGTCGGATTTCTTCTACGCTCTCGTCAGCGTACTATTCGCGCATTGCAATCCCGCGAAGATGATCTGGAGAACGCGCGAGCTATGGTTGAGCATCAGTCTTTGCACGATGCTCTAACAGGACTTCCTAATCGACGTTACCTGGACAAACTGATAGGGAGCCACAGACCAACGGAAGAGGCTGGGCGCTACGCATTCATCCATGTCGATCTGGACCGTTTCAAAGATGTCAACGATACATTAGGACACGCGGCCGGCGACGAAGTATTACGCTTGAGTGCTGCAAGGCAAAGAAGCCTCCTCGATGCAAGTGAGTTCGTTGCGCGAATTGGAGGCGACGAGTTCGTGGTCGTCCTCCGTGGCTCTGCGCCCGAACAGCGCGCCAACGCGTTGGCAAGGCAGATTGTAGACGCTCACGATGAGATCTTCGAAATATCCGGCAATGAATGTCGAATTGGCGCGAGCGCCGGCATCGCCTGGCAGGCAAGGGCAGAAGACGATCTCAATCAGCTACTCATCAACGCGGATATTTCTCTTTATGAGGCAAAAAAGACTGGCCGCGGACGGGTAGGTGTCTACTCTGAAGGTCTCCGATTGGCGACGTTACGGAGAAAGCAATCTGAGGACGAGGTACTCGCAGCCTTGGAGCAAAATCAATTTATTCCGTTTTTCCAGCCGCAAATCGATGCTCAAACGCTTGAGGTAGTCGGGGTTGAAGCGCTTGCCAGGTGGGATCATCGCGAGCACGGACTGTTGGCGCCGGCGCGGTTTCTCAAAATATTCGAGAGTTTGCACCGCGCTGCAGAACTGGATGCGATTATTCTTGAAAGCGCGATATTTCAAACCAAGCGTTGGGCGGTAAACGGAATCAATGTTCCCAGACTGTCAGTCAATATCTCGTCTCAGCGTTTGAAAGACCCACATCTGCTGGAAAAGCTTGCAGGCATGCACTTCGAGAAGGGGAAGCTTGCCTTCGAACTGCTAGAGTCAATTTCTTTTGACGATTCCGGACCTGGTCATTTCGATATCATCAAGAAAATCAAGAAAATCGGCATTGAAGTCGAGATCGACGATTTTGGAACTGGCCATGCTTCCATTGTCAGCCTGCTGGAACTGGCGCCTAGCAGGCTGAAAATCGATCGCAAGCTGGTCGGCCCGATTGTAAACTCTATTTCGCAAAGAAAGCTTCTGTCGTCGATTATTGACATGGCCAGATCCCTGAACATCGAGGTCGTTGCCGAAGGCGTTGAAACCTCTCAGCATATCAAGGTTCTGCGAGAATTGGGCTGCCATGTCCTGCAAGGCTACGCGATAGCGAAACCCATGTCGTCGGAAGAGTTTATCTCCTTTATGAAAGCAGGAAACCCTTTGTCTGCCACCGACAGCGAAACCAGCATGCAGAAATTTCTGATGCAGTAAATATCCGAGGACGATATGGCCATACGCGTTATAGTACTCATGAATGCGCTGCTCCTGTTTTGTGGAGAAGCGGCGCTGGCAAAAGATTGGCACGCTGTCAATATTGCCCTCGAAGGGCAATATGCACCGTGGAACATGAAAAATGCGGACGGTTCACTGATTGGTTTCGAACCGGAACTCGCAGATTATCTATGCAAACGGATGAAAGTGAAATGTAATCTCGTCGCGGCGCCCTGGGACGGAATGATCCCTGCACTGAACTCGGGAAAGTTCGATGCAATAATGGATGCGCTCTCGATAACGGCGGAACGTCAAAAGATTATCGATTTCAGCGAACCTTACGCTATCACTCCGGCAAGTTTCGCCGCAGCGAAAACCAGTTTGACCCCGGAAATAAAACAAACCAGCGCGACGATCACGTTAGCGGGTGATGAAGTTTCAGTGCCTGAAGTCGATCATTTGAAAAAGCTATTTGCAGGCAAGAAAATTGGAATACAAGCGGGAACGGTCTACGCAAAGTTCGTTTATGACAACTTCGGAGACGCGTCCGAAATCCTGGAATACAACTCGAGCGCGGATCGAGACACAGATCTCGAAAAAGGTGTAATCGATCTCGGCTTTGACGACTGGGTCTATTTCGGAGAAACCTTTGAGAAATCGACATCTCTTACATTTGTGGGTCCGAAAATCGCCGGAACGATTTGGGGAGCCGGAGAAGGCGTTGGCCTTCGCAAGGAGGATTCCGACCTGCGGGACATGTTCAACGAAGCAATTCAGGCAGCTCGCGCCGATGGCACAATTCGACGGCTCTCGCTCAAGTGGTTCAAGACAGATGTCAGTCCCGCTAATTAGCTAGCCGGCAAACCATGCTCAATGCGAAAAGCTGCGCAGAAATTCGCGCTTACTCAGCTTTAGCAGAAATGCGATCAGAAACACCACCGGCCGATTGCCGATGCTGCCGGACGGCAATGCGCCTGCCTTTTTGCCATTGCGGCCTGTGCCGCTGCTTC
This sequence comes from Rhizobium sp. P2_G2, assembly GCF_056403555.1. Taxonomy (NCBI): domain Bacteria; kingdom Pseudomonadati; phylum Pseudomonadota; class Alphaproteobacteria; order Hyphomicrobiales; family Rhizobiaceae; genus Rhizobium; species Rhizobium sp. P2_G2. The sequence continues at coordinate 58,333 of NZ_JBFUFF010000018.1, read as the reverse complement.
CCAAAAGACTGCCATTCGATCATATCCGCAGGGGCTGGCCGAAATGCTGCCGTTAAGGGACGCGCGCTTCCAGGCTCATCCTATTGCAAGCTGCCGCTTCTCACGATCGAGCATGCGCTTTTGGCGGTGAGCCGAAGGCGGACCTGAAAGCATGGCCGAATGCACTCTGCGACGTATAGCCAACCTTGCGCGAGACACTGGCGACAGTCTCATCACTCCGAGCCAGCGCCGCACGAGCGATGGTGAGACGCCACGCCCGCACATAGGCAAGTGGCGGCTGTCCCACACGGCGCGTGAACTCCGCAGAAAAGGCAGCCCGCGACATACCGGCCACACTGGCGAGCCGGGCCACCGTCCACGGCTGCGCGACGTCCCCATGAATGAGGCGAAGTACCCGACCGAGCCGGGGATCCGACAGAGCGCCAAGCCATCCGATCTCGACCGCATCGATGCTCCCCGCATAGGCGCGGATCGCCTCCACCAACAACACATCGGCGAGCCGCGCATTGACGATTTCGCTGCCGATAATATCGCGCTCGACCTCGTCATTCATCAGCCCAAGGATCGTCGCCATCGCTCCAGATGCAGCCGAGGATCGAGGGACGAACAGGAAATCCGGCAGCATGTCGAGCAGGAAGTCCACATTTCCGGGGTCGAACGTGACGGCTCCCCCGATCGCGACTGTCTCGTCACCCCCAAGACGCGCAACATCGCCGCCGGCGCCGTAGAAGCTTTGGCCGTCGAGCGGCGGTACCTCCGGATCGCTGGCGATAGCATATGCCGTGCGCCCCAACAGGCAGACATCCCCTGCGCTCATCAGCTGGGGCGCCCGCGCCGGCAGCGTTATCCAGCCGGTTCCCCGCAGCAGCGCCACAAACTTGAGCCGGTCGAGCGCTGGAAATGTCAGAGCCCATCGTCCTGCTGCCTCCAGCCGGGTGCGGCGGCTCACCCGCGCGCCAAGAACGTCGAGGACATCCGATAGGGGGTCAGTCACAGTTTTGGACGATCGCGATAAATCCATGGATATCCCAGCATAGCTCATCTTGAACCAGGTGCCTATCTTCTCCGATGAGTTCAATGAAGGAGAAACGCTTTGGGTATCGAAGGCAAGGTTGTCGCCATCACAGGCGCAAGCAGCGGGATCGGACGCGCGACGGCGAAACTGCTCGCCGAACGAGGGGCTTTTGTCGTGCTTGGCGCGCGCCGCGAGGAGGCGCTCGCAGCGATCGTGGACGAAATTACCGCTGCAGGCGGCAAGGCCGTGCACAAGGCGACCGACGTCCGCCAGCGGAGCGATCTTGAAGCGCTTGTCGCATTGGCAATTGAGCATGGCGGCAGGCTCGACGTCATCGTGAACAATGCCGGGATTGGCCCCATATCCCGTTTCGATGCGCTCCGCGTCGAGGACTGGGACGCCATGATCGACGTCAATCTGCGTGGCACGCTCTATGGCATCGCTGCGGCATTGCCGGTCTTCCAGCGTCAGCAGTCGGGCCACATCATCAACATCGTCTCGACCGCAGGCATCAAGATCGTGCCCACCATGGGTGTTTATGCTGCGACCAAGAACGCAGTGCGGACCATCAGCGAAGCCTTGAGGCAGGAAGCAGGACCGCATCTGAGGGTCACCGAGATTTCGCCGGGGATGATCTCGACCGACTTTGCAAGCTCGATAACCGATCCCACCGTGAAGTCGGCAATTGCAGAACGCGCATCTGGTGTCGCTATCCCACCGGCTTCGATCGCTCGGGGCATCGCCTTTGCGATCGAGCAGCCGGCCGATGTGGACATTGGCAGTATTGTCATACGACCGACGGCCCAGGATTGAGCGTCTGATTTCTGGTGAATCTCCGGCCTTGGCCCGAAGCGGACATCGCGCCCGCAACGCGCCAAATCGCCGATCGCAGGGGCTATGCCGCCGGCCGGGGATGACCCAGGGTCGCTGCACGCTCATCGTCCGTCAGCGAATGCAGGAAGTTGGCGCAGGCGTGCCTGAGGCCGGACCAGCGTGGCTCGCCGATCACGATCGGCTGCCCGTCCTTCGAAATGTCTGCTTCGACGACGAAATGCGATTGGACGATGTGACGCGCACCCATCGACTGAAGGACCGGACGAAGCCCGTAATCCAGCGCCAGCACGTGGGCCATGCTGCCGCCGGTGCCCAGCGGCAGCACGACCTTTCCGGCAAAGGCAAATTGCGGCAGGACGTCGAGCGCCGCCTTGAGCAGGCCTGTGAACGAAGCCTTGTAGATCGGCGTCGCGACAATCACGCCATGCGCATCGCCAACAGCCTCTATCAGCGCCGCCAGCGACGCATGGCCGACATCACCCGTCAGCAGCGCCGCGGCATCGCGCTCGCGCACCGCCAGATGTTCGGTGTCGATGCCGCGAGACTGGAACTCCCCGAGAACGGCGTCGACGAGTATTGCGGTTTTGGAAGTTGCCGAAGGGCTTCCGGATATGGCGAGGACTTTCCTGACACCTATTTCATTATGCCCATGATTGAGATTGAGGTCGATCAGGCCCTCAGACCGGTCGAATTCGCAGCACTGGCGAAACTGTTCGCCGGGCGCGCAAGGCCCAGCCGGTCGCGCAGCGTTCCCGGTTCATACTCGGTCCTGAACAGTCCGCGGCGTTGCAATTCAGGCACGACGCTGCGCATGAAATTCATCCAGTCGTCGGGCAGGAGCGGGAACATCAGGTTGAAGCCGTCCGCCGCACCTGAAACGAACCACGCCTCCAACTGGTCTGCCACCTGCTTCGCCGTACCGGCGACAAGCGGCACCGAGCCCGTGGCGGCGATCTTGCGCGCCAATTGGCGGATGGTCAGTCCCTCGTTGGATTTGTCCCGGACGAGCGCCAGCCAGGTTCGCCAGCCGTTGTAATTGGCCTCTTCCGGAAGGTCGGGAACCGGGCCGTCGAGGGGATAGGCGGAGAGGTCGACGCCCGCCCAGGTGGACAGCAGGTCCACCGCCACCTCATCGAGCATCAGCGATTCCAGATATTGCTGCTTCTCCTGAGCTTCCGCAGTCGTCTCGCCGACGATCGGCAGGATGCCGGGAAGCTGCTTGAAGCTTTCGGGCCGTCTTCCAAACCTGGCAAGCCGCACATCCATGTCGGCGCGATAGGCGATGCCGTCGGCTTCATTGCGAATGACGGCGAAGTGGACTTCGGCATGCTGTGCGGCGAGGTTCTTTCCCGCCTCCGACGATCCGGCCTGCACGATCACGGGATAGCCCTGCGGCGGCCGCGTGACGTTGAGCGGCCCACGGACCCTGAAATGCTTGCCCTTGTGATGCAGGAAGTGGACCTTGGCAGGATCGGCGAAGAGGCCTGATGCCTTGTCGAGCACGACCGCATCGTCCTCCCAGCTGTCCCACAATGCCTTGGCCACGTCGAGGAATTCGGCGGCGCGGTCATAGCGCAGGGCATGGTCGATATTGGCGTCGCGGCCGTAGTTCATCGCCTCTTCTTCAAGCGCCGACGTCACCACGTTCCATGCCACGCGGCCGCGGCTGATATGGTCCATCGACGCGAACGTCCGGGCGGTGTTGAAGGGCTCGGTATAGGAGGTCGACGCCGTCACCATGAAGCCGATATGCCGGGTGACCGCCGAAAGGGCTGAGACCAGCGACAGCGGCTCCAATCGAGGATTGGCGTAATGTGCGACGCCGCTGCCGAGGCCGTTCCAGATGCCGAGGTGATCGGCAATGAAGATCGTGTCGAGCTTGGCAGCTTCCGCCGCCTCGACCAGTCCACGGTAGAACTCGAAATCCATGAATTCATGGCCGGGCGCCCGGGGATGGCGCCATGAAACGCGATGGTCGCCCTGGGGATTGAAGAAGAACGCCGCCAAAATCATGTGTCCAGGTGACATGCCTTATCTCCGTGCTTGCGTTTTCCGGCCTCCCAACCGTTCTCATGGTGAAAGCTATGCGAGAAATTCTCTTTTGAAAAAGGAATATTTCTGCGAGATAGGAAAGCCCAGCTTTCTTTCGGAGTTCGCCCATGCCAGGTACCGTTCCGCTGCGCGCGCTTGAAGCATTCGAAGCCGCTGCGCGCTCCGGCAGCTTTGTCGGCGCCGCGCAGGAGCTTTCCGTGACGCCGGCGGCGGTCAGCCAGCTGATCCGCGGCCTGGAAAGCCAGGTTGGCCGCAAGCTCTTCCACCGGGCAAACCGCCGCGTTGTCCTGACCGAGGCCGGCGTCGACATTTTTCCCAGGCTCGCACAGGCCTTCGGCGAGCTGCGCGGCGTCTCGCGCGAGCTGACGGCGAGCGATCCGGTTTCGACACTCGTCGTCTCGGTGGCCCCATCCGTCGCAATGGGCTGGCTGTCGTCGCGGCTTGCGAACTTCGTCCGCAGCCATGGATGGCTCGACATCTCCCTTCGAGGCGAGGACGATCCGGTTGCCTTCGACAGGGAATTGATCGACCTGCGTCTCTCCTACGGCCCGTCCCATTATGCTGATCACCAGACCGAGGAACTGGTGACCGACTGCGTCTATCCCGTCTGCGCCCCGTCCTTGCTTGCCGATTGCGGCCGGATCGACGGACCCGGCGCGCTGGCGGGGATGCGCCTGATCCACACGGATTGGGGACCGGCGGGCGCATCGTTTCCTTCCTGGACAAACTGGTTCGACGAGATGGGCATCGCACAGCGAAGAACCGTTCGGCATGGCATGGCCGCCAATTCGTCGATGGCCGCGCTCGACCTGGCACGCGGGGGGCTGGGCGTGGTCCTGGCGCAAGGCCTGTTTTGTGCGGATGACCTGGAGGCAGGCAGGCTGGTCGTGGTCGGCGAGGCGATGAGGCTGGCCAACCCCTATTGCGTGACGGTCCCGAACCGAAGCCGCCATCGGGCCGCGGTATTGCCCTTCAAGCAATGGTTCGAAAACGAATGCCGGCGATGCGTGGACAGCATGAAGCGCCATCTTCCGGCGGATGCGTGATTCCCAGGCAGACTTTCGTTGGCAAGCCAACAAGTTGGAAGATTCCACCAGGCAATCAACGTCGGCAGTCTTGCCGCCGAAGTCAGGACCGCCGCGACGCCAACAGCGCCAGACCGGCCGAGATCGCGCCGGCCAGCAGCAGCGCGAGGTTCAACCAGAAACCGATGAAGGCGGCAAAGATCAGGAATCGCACCGCGACGGCACGTCTGAGAACGGCGTGCGTCCGCACCAGGGTCCAGAGGGAACCGATCAGCCGCGGATAGCTCAAATCGGTGGTCGGCGGCACGCGCGGCAGCCAGAGCGCCAGTGCGGCGCCGATGGCGATCATCAGCGCCGCCCCCGACGCGGCAATGCACCGATCCCGAAAGGGCAGCGGCATGACCTTGTTTTGCTTTTATTTATCTTGTGGTCTTGTCTCCGCCACTGGTAGAGCTTACATACGATGCATCGACCTTTGCTTGTGATCTTTGCTCGAGCACCACGCTCTCCAGATTTCCTTTCATTAATCGACGCTGCGGTGAATGGTTGTCGCGGCAATTCAACGGTTGAAAGGAAATCGTCATGAACGTTGGCACCGTAAAGTTTTTCAACAGCACCAAGGGCTTTGGCTTCATTCAACCGGAGAATGGCGCGACCGATGTGTTCGTCCATATCTCGGCAGTCGAGCGTGCTGGCATGGGGACGCTGGTCGAAGGCCAGAAGGTTCAATACGACATCGTCCGGGACAATCGGTCAGGCAAATCGGCCGCCGATAACCTAGTGGCGGTGTGATCGCATTCTCTGTCGCCGACCACGGATGTACTGGCGGCTGACGGATGAATGCTGACGGAGGTCGGGCAATGCCCGGCCTTTTTTGTCCCTGAAGCGCGTCACGATTTTTCGGATTCGCTGACTTTTCGGATTGGCTCCGGGCGCTTCAGCTCTTTGTTTTTTCGCATGCCTCCCGAAACCGGTGACCACTTCGGGAGACATGCCTCGTCCAGATTGGAACCGCGATGACAAAGGCGACCTACGCTGTCGGCGACCATGTTTATCTGCTCACGGGGTCCGTTCGCAGCGCCCGGGCGGAAGGCCAGTATCAAGTCATCGGGCTGCTTCCAAACGATGAATCCGGCGCAGCGCAATATCGCGTTCAATCCCGGCAAGAAGGCTTTGAACGGCGCATTCGCGCAAGCGAGATCGACGCCGAACGATCGGCCAAGCCATCCGGCAGTTCCGCCGATCCTGACGCCGGCGGCAGCACGCGCAATTGGATAAAGCCGTTGACATTGCAAACCAGGAAATAGTGTCCGGCAAAGGGGCACCCAAGCCGCGACAAAACAAAGGAACGAAGCGGATGAATCGTTGGCTTGCCAACGAAAGTCTGCTGAGTGGATGACAACAATATCGATCAGGCCCTTCGCGTCCTGAAGCGGCAAATGCGGAAGCAATCCGCAGACAGCGCAGGGCATTGCGAAAGAAACTGTAGCGCGAGAGCATGGGTCCGGGAACCAGAACCAAACCCCGCGCGCACCGGCCCGTGACGAATTCCGCAAGAGGATAAGACAGTGGCAACCGACCGGGAACAGCTTTTCCCTGCTAAACGAGCCAACCCCCAAGCGAAAGCGGCGACAACCGACAATGCCGCGCGTCTCATCGTGGCGGCCGAAACCGCCGCCCGCGAGAAGAAGACGGCCAAGCTGAAGGCATTGCGGCTCGAACAGCCTCCGGTGCCTGCCGTGGAAGCACCGCCGTCGCGCAAGCGCGCCCAGCAATCGAAGTAGCCGGGGCGGAGCCGACTGGTGGATGCGTCAATCCATCGATCGTTCCCGGTCGATAGTCCGGCGACGTGATCTGTGAAAAGCCGATGCATCGCGATGTGACCGCCGAGGCGCATTTTGCGCTAAGTTATTGTGATCATTGAACATATTCCGCCTTGTCGACGCCCCCCTCGCCTCGGCCGCGCCTGGTGCAAAGCGGCCGAGGTCGTGGCTGCCAATGGTTGCGATGAAGCTCGACCATGCGAAATTCTGCGACATGATCGCCGACGCCGTCGAGCGGCTGACCAGGGCGAAGCTATAGGGTGCCAGGGGCGGGAAAGGTCGGTAAAGCCTGGAGCGCGGTTCTCAATCCATCAGAACTGCGCTCCAGGCTCCAGACCCCCACATCTACAGAATGAAATAGCCACTCCCGACCGTCACGTCTTCGTGCAGGCGAATGACGAAATCCTGTTTGCCGTCGCCATCGACGTCGCCATAGATCAGGGTGTCGGTCGATGTATCGACATAGCGCAGTTCGCCGGCATGGTGGTCGAAGTTGTCGGTGCCGATGAAGGTGAACTTCTGGTCGCCACTCACGTTGCTATTCGCATCGATCGCGTGAAGGTCGATCTTGTCGCGTTGCGCATGGGAAAAATCGAAGATCGTATCGGCGCTCTTCTTGGTGGCGCCGGTCTGGTCTGCAGCGAACAGGAAGTGATCGGCGCCGCCGCCGCCATAGAGCTTGTCCTTGCCCGCTCCGCCCGTCAGCTTGTCATTGCCGTCGCCGCCGGTGAGGATGTCCTTGCCGCCGGCGCCGTCCAGCTTGTCCTTGTCGCCGCCGCCGTCCAGGCTGTTCGCATTGCCGTCACCCGTCAGGATATCGGCGAAGGCGGAGCCGGTGAGGTTTTCGATCGAGTCATAGGTATCGCCGGCGGCGTCGCCGGTATTGCCGGCCGGGGTGGCCAGATTTGCGGTGACGCCTGCGGCGGCGGTCGAATAGGATGCGGTATCGGTGCCGTCTCCGCCGGACAGGGCATCGGCATCGGCGCCGCCGGTCAGGGTGTCGTTGCCGCCGCCACCGGCCAGGCCGTTGGCATTGCCGTCACCCGTCAGGCTATCGGCGAAGGCGGAGCCGATGAGGTTTTCGATCGAGTCATAGGTATCGCCGGCGGCGTCACCGGTATTGCCGGCCGGGGCGGCGAGATTGGCCGTAACCCCGGCGGCGGCGGTCGAATAGGACGCCGTGTCCGTACCGTCTCCGCCAGACAAGGCGTCGGCGCCGGCACCGCCGTTGAGCGTATCGCCGCCGCCAGCGCCGTCCAGGCTGTTGGCATTGCCGTCACCGGTGAGGCTATCGGCGAAGGCGGAGCCGATGAGGTTTTCGATCGAGTCATAGGTGTCACCGGCAGCATCGCCGGTATTGCCGCCCGGGGCGGCCAGATTGGCGGTGACCCCGGCGGCGGCTGTCGAATAGGACGCCGTGTCCATGCCGTCTCCGCCGGACAAGGCGTCGGCCCCGGCGCCGCCGATGAGGGTGTCATTGCCGCCGCTGCCATCCAGGCCGTTGGCATTGCCGTCACCGGTCAGGTTGTCTGCGAAGGCGGAGCCGATGAGGTTTTCGATCGAGTCATAGGTGTCACCGGCAGCATCGCCGGTATTGCCGCCCGGGACGGCCAGATCGGCGGTAACCCCGGCGGCAGCTGTCGAATAGGACGCCGTGTCCATGCCGTCTCCGCCGGACAGGGCGTCGGCGCCGGCCCCGCCGGTCAGGGTGTCATTGCCGCCGCTGCCGTCCAGGCCGTTGGCATTGCCGTCGCCGGTCAGGCTATCGGCGAAGGCGGAGCCGATGAGGTTTTCGATCGAGTCATATGTGTCGCCCGCGGCGTCGCCGGTATTGCCGGCCGGGGCGGCCAGATTGGCCGTGACCCCCACGCCTGCAGTCGCATAGGAGGCGGTATCCGTGCCATCGCCCCCGGACAAGGCGTCGGCCCCGGCGCCGCCGATGAGGGTGTCATTGCCGCCGCCGCCGGCTAGGCCGTTTGCGTTGCCGTCACCCGTCAGGCTATCGGCGGAAGCCGAGCCGAGGAGGTTTTCGATCGAGTCATAGGTATCGCCGGCGGCATCGCCGGTATTGCCGCCCGGGGCGGCTAGGTTGGCCGTGACCCCTATACCCGCGTTCGCATAGGAKGCGGTATCCGTGCCRTCGCCCCCGATCAAGGCGTCGCCACCGGCGCCGCCGGTCAGGGTGTCATTGCCGCCGCTGCCGTCCAGGCCGTTGGCATTGCCGTCGCCCGTGAGGCTATCGGCGAGAGCCGAGCCGAGGAGGTTTTCGATCGAGGCATAGATGTCGCCGGCGGCATCACCGGTATTTTCGGCCGGGATGGCCAGATTGGCCGTGACCCCTGTGGTGGCGGTCCAATAGGATGCGGTATCGCTGCCATCTCCGCCGAACAAGGCGTCAGCGCCAGCACCGCCGGTCAGGGTGTCGTTGCCGCCGCTGCCGTCCAGGCCGTTGGCATTGCCGTCGCCCGTCAGGCTATCGGCGAAGGCGGAGCCGAGGAGGTTTTCGATCGAGTCATAGCTATCGCCGGCGGCATTACCGGTATTTTCGGCCGGGTTGGCCAGATTGGCCGTCACCCCTGCACCGGCGGTCGAATAGGATGCGGTGTCGCTACCGCTTCCACCGGATAAGGCGTCGGCACCGGCGCCGCCGGTCAAGGTGTCATTGCCGCCGCCGCCATCCAGGCCGTTGGCATTGCCGTCGCCCGTCAGGCTGTCGGCATAACCTGAACCGATAAGGTTTTCGATCGAGTCATAGCTATCGCCCGCGGCGTCGCCGGTATTTTCGCCCGGAGCGGTCAGGTTTGCCGTGACCCCTGCGGCTGCGTTCGAATAGGATGCCGTGTCCGTGCCGTCTCCGCCGGACAAAGCGTCGCCACCAGCGCCGCCGGTCAGGATATTGTCGACATCGTTGCCGGTGATCGTGTCATTGCCCGACCCGCCAATGGCATTTTCAATCTCGGACGCCTGATTGTTCTGATATTCCAGAGCGTTGAAAATGCTGCCGCGCGCGAAATTTCCGTCACCGAGATAGGCGAGCTGGTCGCTGTCGAAGACCGACCATTTTCCTGGCCTCAGATCGATGCTGATGCCCGCCGTATAGGCGCTGAGATCATAGGTGTCGTTGCCGCCGCCGTCCCAGAGGGTGGCGAAAATCCGGTTGGCGCCCGGCGCGATCGCTATGCTGCCGTCGATGACCGTATTGCCGGAATCGGGTGTCCATTTATAGACGGTATCGCCCGAATTGGTCGTGTAGTCGGCGCCGTACATCGTCTGCAGCGCGGCAATGTCGAGCATCATATAGGTCTGCTCAAAGCCCCATTGCTCGTTTCTATATCCACCCGCCGTCGACGCGTTGTAATAGGACCGGTAGGACATGACGGAGAATTCTATCGTATCTTCGTCGAGCGGAACGACAACGCCCGACCCTCCGGTGTCATGGGGATGCTTAAGGCCCATTGCGTGGCCGATTTCATGCAAATGGGTAGCCCATKCGTAATTTCCCGCCGTGGGAAAGCGATAGTCGTTCGCCGTTCCGTCATAGGCACTGCCGATCCAGACATCGCCGTCGTCACTCGGGTCGGCGGTGACGAGATTGCCGGGAAAGTCGGCCACCCGCGACGTTGGCAATGTGCTGGACGTCGTTCCACCGAAGCGAATATGTGTGCCGCTGGTGGAATCGACTTCGCCACGGCTCTGGATATCAGCCAATGTGAAGCCGGCGATGGAAAAACCCGCCGCTGCGGAATTTTGCGAGCCATCCAAGGCAAACTCCGCCGCAGTCTCTTGCCCTGTGCTGAAAACGCGAAAGTTGGCCGGCAGGTCAGGCAGTGACGTATAGTTATAAGCCGCGTTGGTCTGCGAAAATGAATAATAGATAACGGCATCGGCCCATTTATGACCGACCAAAATCCCGTCGATGTACTGATCGCCGGTGGCGGTGACGACAGAGGTGGTTGTTCCAGTACCACTCATTGAACTCTCCCGAGGAAGATCTCATCTGCCACTGTCCAAGAGGGACATTTTATCGCTTTTGACCTGCCTGGGGAATGGAGCGTCGTAAAACAAAGGCTCAGCACCCCAGGACGACAAACCTACAGCACGAAATACCCCGCCGTCACCGTCACGTCCTCGTGCAGGCGGATGGCAAAATCCTGTTTGCCGTCGCCGTTGACGTCGCCGTAGATGTAAGTGTCGGTCGCGGTGTCGACATAGCGCAACTCGCCGGCATGGTGGTCGAAATTGCCGGCGCCGATGAAGGTGAAAGCCTGGTCGCCGCTGGCTTTGGTACTCGCATCGATCGCGTGAAGGTCGACCTTGTCGTGTTCGGCTTTGGAGAAATCGAAGATCGTATCGGCGCTCTTCTTGGTGGCGCCGGTCTGGTCCGCAGCGAACAGGAAGTGATCGGCGCCGTCGCCGCCATAGAGCTTGTCCCTGCCCGCTCCGCCCGTCAGCTTGTCATTGCCGTCGCCGCCATCGAGCGTGTCCTTGCCGCCGGCGCCGTCCAGCTTGTCCTTGCCGCCGCCGCCGTCCAGGCTGTTGGCATTGCCGTCACCCGTCAGGGTGTCGGCGAAACCTGAGCCGATGAGGTTTTCGATCGAGTCGTAGGTGTCGCCCGCGGCGTCGCCGGTATTGCCGCCCGGCGCCGCCAGATTGGCCGTGACCCCCGCGCCCGCGGTCGAATAGGATGCGGTATCCGTGCCGTCTCCGCCGGACAAGGCGTCGGCGCCGCCGCCGCCGGTCAGCGTGTCATTGTCGCCGCCGCCGGCCAGGTCGTTGGCATTGCCGTCACCTGTGAGGCTATCGGCGGAAGCCGAGCCGATGAGGTTTTCGATCGAGTCATAGGTATCGCCTGCGGCGTCGCCGGTATTGCTGGCCGGCGTGGCCAGATTTGCGGTGACCCCCGCGGCGGCGTTCGAATAGGATGCGGTGTCCGAGCCGTCTCCGCCGATCAAGGCGTCGCCGCCGCCGCCGCCGGTCAGGACATTGTCGACATCGTTGCCGGTAATCGTGTCATTGCCCGACCCGCCGATGGCGTTTTCAATCTCCGAAGCCTGATTGCTCTGATATTCCAGCGCGTTGAAAATGCTCCCACGCGCGGTATGTCCGTCACCGAGACCGGCGAGCTGATCGCTGTCGAAGACCGACCATTTACCCGGCCGAAGATCGACGCTGATGGCCGATGTGTAGGCGCTGAGATCATAGGTGTCGCTGCCGCCGCCGTCCCAGAGGGTGGCGAAAATCCGGTTGGCACCGGGCTCGATCACTATGGTGCCATCAATCACCGTATTGCCGGAATCGGGGGTCCACTTATAGACGGTATCGCCCGAATTGGTCGTGTAGTCAGCGCCGTACATCGTCTGCAGCGCAGCGATGTCGAGCATCATATAGGTCTGCGCGTGGCCCCATTCCTCGTTGTGCAAATTGCTTATATTCGCACCCTCATACGACCGGTAGGACATGACGGTGAATTCCATACAGTCTTCGTCTGCTGGAACGGCACCGTAGACCGAGCTTTCCTGAGAGTGCTTGAGACCCATTGCGTGGCCGATTTCATGCAGATGGGTATACCATGCATAACCTCCCGCAACCGGCGTGCGATAGTCGTAAATCGTTCCATCCGTGGAGCTGCCGATCCAGATATCGCCGTCGTCGCTGGTGTCGGACGTGATGATGTTGCCGGGAAAGTCGGCCACCCGCGACGTCCCGAGCTGGCTGGATGTCGTTCCACCGAAGCGTATGTTCGTGCCGCTGGTGGAATTGACGTCGCCACGGCTCTGGATATCGGCCAGCGTGAAGCCTTCGATGGAAAAACCCACCGCTGCGGCATTTTGCGAGCCATCCAAGGCAAACTCCGCCGCAGTCTCTTGCTGTGCGGTGAAAACGCGAAAGTTGGCCGGCAGGTCGGTCACGCTTGAATCAGTGTAACTATAGGCTGCGTTAGATGTTGAAAATGAATAATAAATAACGGAATCGGCCCATTTATGACCAACCAAAACTCCATCGATATACTGATCGCCGGTGGCGGTGACGACCGAAGAAGTTGTTCCAGTACCGCTCATCGTATTCCTCCTGAAGTAGAATTCATCATCAACTCTTCAAGATACACCTTTTATCGCGTTTGACATGTATAGGGAATGGAAAGCATAGAGGAATCGGCAAGGTCTCGATGAAAGCTGTCGGGATCGAGGCGCGGAAGCGTCCGCGCGCATTGCTGCTACTCGACACGGTGCGGGCGGCCAATGTCATCACCAAGGACCTCGCCGCGCTCCAGCGCTCCATGACGAAAAACTTTTCACCCTTTCGCACATGCTGCGGCTGTCCTCGACCCTTGTCATGAAGACGGTGTTGCAGAACGGGCCGCTGCCGATTTGGACATGAAACGCCACGGCATCTCCGCTTCTGATGCAGTCAGCGGATGAATCCCTGGCTTGCCAACGAAAGTCGGCTTAGAATTCCCCGCGCCGATGGGAGCCGCGCATGGATGAAGGCGAAAAGGCATTGCTGGTGCGGATTCGCGGCCGCGTGCAGGGCGTTGACCGCGAGCCGCTCGAACCCGACCGCGTGCCTGGCGATTTCCGCGTGCTGCGGTGATCCGACATCGCCTCAGCGCGAAAAGCTCTTGCGATAATGCGTGGGCGAGATCGAGAATTTGCGCAGGAAGGCGCGGCGCAGGGTGACAACGTCGCCAAATCCGGATTGTTTCGCCACCGTCTTCACCGGAATCCTCGCATCTTCGGCCAGCCGGCGCGCCGCTTCCAGGCGAACCGACTCCACATATTGCGCCGGCGTCATCTGTACCTCCTGCTTGAACAGCCGCGCAAAATTGCGTTCGCTCATGCCGACACGTTCGGCAAGGGCCGGCACTGCCAGATCGGATTCGAGATGGTCGTTGATGAAATCCTGTGCCGCCTTGATCGACGTCTTTTGCGCGCTCTGGGCAATCAGATGCGTGCTGAACTGCGACTGGCCGCCGGGCCGCTTGAGAAAAACCACGAGTTCCCTGGCGACGGACAGCGCGATGTCAAGGCCGACATCCTTTTCCACCAAGGCCAGCGCCAGATCGATGCCAGCCGTGACGCCGGCTGACGTCCACACTTTTCCGTCCGTGGTGAAAATGCGGTTCGGTTCCAGTCTCACGGCAGGAAATCGGCGGGCGAATTCACCGGCTTGCGACCAATGTGTCGTGGCCCGCAAGCCGTCAAGCAATCCCGCCTCCCCCAGCACGAAGGCGCCTGAGCAGACCGAACCGACGCGCGGCGTCTCATCCGATACGGATTTCACCCATTGCAGGATGTCGTCCGGCACAGGGCGCTCCTGGATGAGGGGATCRCCGGCAATCAGCAGGGTATCGATTTCGCCCGCAGGTTCGTCGATCCCCCGATCGGCGATCAGCTGCACGCCGGACGATCCCCGCACCGGCCCGCGTTTGGCGCTGACGATCTCCAGCTGATAATAGCGCTGCCCCAGCTGGCGGTTTGCTTCGGCAAACACGTCGCTGGGGCCGATGACATCGAGAAGCTGAACACCTTGCATGGCCAGGATGGCGATCTTTCTCACTTGCCGCTCTCCAGACGGAACAGACGCCCCGTCAGTATGATCACCAGCGTGCGCGTGAACAAGACGGCAATCGCAATCGCCAGCGCGACAAAGATGGCAACCGCAAGGCCCTGCAGCAACGGACTGCCGACGGCTGACGAATAGCGGAAGCTGGCAATGGAAAAGGCGGCGAGCGGGAAGCCTATGGCCCACCAGTTGACGCCAAACGCTATGCCGGACCGGAAGATTTTCGGCACCAAGACCAAGAGCAGGAAGAGCGCGAAATAGTAGAGCGAGGCGGCGAACATATCCACCTGTCGGGTCAGATTGGTATAGGCCAGAAAGCCGACGGCGAACGGAGCGATCAGGATGAGCAGGGACGGCCGCATCATCATCGGGATCGCCTCGTGGTGCCGCAACCGACCGAAGATCAACACGACCAGAACGCCGGCGATCACCGACCCGACGGCAAAGGCGAGCAGGTTGACTTCGTGCGCCCAGGCAAAGGGCATGGCCGACCCCGTCACGGCAATATCGAGCGTGGCGACACCCGGGATGAGCAGAGCCGGCAGCGTGTCCTCGCCCCGGTGCTGCCGGCCAAGGAAGCGCTGCATGACCGCATAGGCGGTGACAAAGGTCAACAGCGTCCCCATCGTCCAGACCGTCTGGGCGACGATGGTGCTATACGGCCGCAGGAACGACGACAGCAGCAGGATGCCGATGGCGATCGTGGCGAAGAAGTTGTTCTGCACGGGGTGATCATATTCGGCCAGGATAGCACCCGGATGCAGCGCAAGCTTGGCGAGATAGCCGGTCGCAAGCGCGATGAAAACGGCGACGGCAACCCAGCCGATCGCCTCCCCCACAGCCGCCTCGACGATACCGAGCTTCGCCGCCTCCCTCCACGCCAGGCTCAGTCCGGCAAGCCCCATCACGGAGGCGAAGAGATTGATCGGCAGGAGCCTGATCGTATGCTTGGGTTTGGACACAAACCTGGTGTCATCAGTCAAAACCATCTCGGACATTGCAAAACTCCATTTAGGCAAATGATATGCCTTCAATGTAGTGCAATGCCGGTTTGGCGGATAATGTATAGAGAATACATATTCTGCCAAAATGTGGCTGGTGACGGCCGCGGAGGTCGTCACGCCTGTCGGCGGGCTTGTTTGCGTCCGGCGCAAACTGCCGAGACCACTCGACCGGTTCCGGCCAATCCGGACACGAGGTCGAGACGACGAGGACCGCAGCGACACATTTAATTATGGGCGGGCACTGCGCCGCCCGATCGAAACTGTCTTTCGTAGAAAATGCGGACTGACAGGACCACCCCAATGAGCAGGATCACGATCCCTGCTACTTCCATTACGGTCGGCCACCGACCATGAACGACAAGGCCCCCGATGACTCCAAAGGCGGTTTCCGACACGATCAATTGCGCGGCCAGCGCGACGGGCAGGCTTTGCGACGCGACATTCCACGCCCACACCCCGCCTACGGTCGCCCGAAGTGCGAAGGATGTACCCCAAAGATAGAGCGAGCTTCGCGCCTGCCTTTAGATTCTCCCAGTAGACGCGTCGGCTTTTGCGAGAAGCCAAAACCGGAAATGGACGGGATGACCAGATGGAAGGCGTCCTCGGCCTTGCCGCCGTGGTTGGTGGGATCCGTCAACGGACCGATGACACCCAGCAGTTCGAAGATCAAACCTGGCCAGCGATGGGTCATGATCAGAGGCAACGCGTTCTCAAACCATCAGCCTGCCGCGGCGCGCGCCGCAAAAATCTGCCACTTGCCTGGAACCCCGCGCAATTCCGCTTCGCCGCGGGGGTCGAACGCGATGCCCGATCCGACGACGAGGTCCTTGACGGTCTGCGAGGCAATGATCTCGTTGGCTCCGGCCAAGCCGAGCAGACGTGAGGCGAGGTGAACGGCAATTCCGCTCAGGTCGTCTTCGCGCCGTTCGCATTCGCCGGTATGCAGTGCCGTGCGGATGGCGATGCCGATCTTGCTTGCCTGCCTGAGAATGGCGTCGGCACATTGGATCGCCTTTGTCGGCCCCTGGAAGGCCGCCAGGAAGCCGTCGCCTGTCGTGTTGACTTCGGTCCCGTTGAAGCGGCGCAATTCCGCCCGGACAAGCTCGTCGTGACGGCGGAGCAGATCGCGCCAGCGCTGATCGCCCAGTTCCGCCGCCATGGATGTCGAGCCGACGATATCGGTAAACAGCACCGTCAGGAGCACGCGCTCCGACGCCGGCAGCGGGCGCATTCCGGTCAGGAACTCCTCGATCTCGTCGACGGTGCGGTCCACGCCCTCGCCCCAGATGACGTGGTCGTTGCCGGGTTGCTCGACAAATTTCGCCCCGGCTATGCCATCGGCCACCAGGCGGCCTTCCTCGACCTTGAGCCATCGGTCGCCGGTGCGATGCAGGACCAGCGTGGGAACGTGAATGGAGCCCAGGATATCGCGCACGTCGATCTCGGTATTCCAGCGCCAGAGCGCGATCGCGTCCTGCGGTGAAGCCGAATTGCGCAGATAGGCGGCGAACCATTCGTTCACCTGCCTGTCACCCACGAGGGTCGGCGCGGCGTTGCTGAGGTCGAAGGCATTGCCCCAGTCGCGCGCGATCATCGCCAGTTCCTCCTCCACCTGCTCGGCGGTCTTGGCCCAGGGGTAGTCCTCGGCCCACAGGCCCCTGGCAAAAGACCCATAGAGGACCAGCCCCGCGGTGCGCTCCGGAAAGGTCGCGGCGAACAGCATGCACATGCTGCTGCCCTCCGACGTGCCCATCAGCACCGCACGCCGCGAGCCCGCCGCATCCATGACCGCCTGCACGTCCTGCATGCGCTGTTCGAGCGTCGGAAAGCCGACATTGCGATCCGAAAGCCCGGTCCCGCGCTTGTCGAACAGGATGACCCGCGCAAAACCCGACAGGCGCTCGAACATGCGCGCCCAGCGCGGGTTTTCCCAGGTGTGATCGAGATTGGAAACCCAGCCCGGAACATAGACGATGTCGATGGGTCCATCGCCCACGACCTGATAGGCAATGTTCAATTCGCCACTGCGAGCATAGCGGGTGCTTGGGCGCATGCCGGAGCATAACATCGATCATGAGCGATGGGAACGACGGTGGCTTGCTTCGCCAGGGGAACAGCCGGATGTCCATGCGTGCGGCGCTCCGACCCGCGCCGACGCAACTGGTCAGCTCCGTCGCCTGACGACAGGTCTTCCGTCGGCGAGGGCGACGTGGGCGTACAGTGTCTGCGCGTCGGTCATGAACTCGCGGGGTTCGCAGGACGACGACTGGAAGCCATTCTTGCAATTGGCGCTCAGTTGCCCGTGGCGGCAAGGTCGTCGAAATCCAGCGATGTCGAGAGCTGTCGATGGGCGTCGATCTGCTTCTGAAGCGTCGCGATCTTTTGTTCGGCGGTGCCGATGGCATCTGCGCCTGCGATGAAGCGGGTTGGCAGCTCGTGCAGATCGGTGAGCGTCAGCAAAGCCCGGGCAAGCTTGGCGGGGTCACCGGATTGCTTACCGTTGTAGGACTTCCAGAATCCCAACTGTTGCGACCGCTGCTCGGCATAGTCCTCGATCGCAGGGGCCGCGTAGTTGGTGGACTCTTCGGTGAGGAGTTCCGTCCGGAAGAAGCCCGGATTGACGATCATGGTCTGGATGCCGAATGGCGCGACCTCGGCCCCAACCGACTCCATCCATCCTTCAAGCGCGAACTTGGAGGCCGCATAGGCACTCCCGAACTCGAAGCCGCCGAATCCGGCACTCGACGAAATCGAGATGATCTTGCCCGACCGCTGCTTTCGCATCACCGGCAGCACGGCACGCGTAACGTTGATAGGGCCATTGAAACTGGTGGCCAGCTGCAGATTCATCTGGGCAGGCGTCAGTTCTTCGAAATAGCCCGCGTAGAAGCTGGCGGCATTGTTGACCAGCACATCGATGCGGCCGAAGCGGGCCACTGCCAATTTTGCCGCGAGCGCGGCATCCTCAGGCTCGTTCACATCCAGTTTGACGACAAGCAACTCTGCCGCGTCGCCGATGGCGCTGGATACTTTGTCGGGATTGCGCCCGGTCGCCACCACCTTGTGACCGGCTGCCAGCGCGGCCTTTGCGAATTCAAGTCCCATGCCGCGCCCGGCACCTGTGATCATCCATACGTTGCTCATATTCACATTCCTTCGTTGTGTGACGACAAGATAAGACAGGTGCGGCGTGCTGATTAGGCGCTATTATCTGCATGTACTTAGAAAGGGCATTTCTAAATTGGCGCCTTGCCGTAAACGCCCGACAGCGTCTCCTCGCCGCCGGGCGGCGTTCCAATATGGCTATCTTGGAGACAGCGCCGATCGAGCCATCAGACGGCGTTGATATGCGTGCCAAACCAATCGAGCACGAGCTGCGGGTTCTGACCGAAGTAGTTGTATCCCTGGAAGCGCTGATCGGTTCCCTCGATCCAGAACAGCTTCTTGTCCTTCGACGAGATCGTGTCGTAGATTTCCTGGACATTGGAAGGCTTGGTCAGGAAGTCGTCGCGGACTTGGGCGACGAGCGTCGGTACGGTGACCGCCCTGGCATATTCCATCGGCCATACGTCGGCGAGATGAAAGCCGGTCCGCTTGTGGAACGCGGTGTCGAAGCGTTCGAGGCCGTTCTCGATCTTCTGGTTCTCGACCGCGGTCTGGACGAACACACTCGGCGAGACGGGCTGCAGTGCGATCAACGCCTTGATGTGCTTGAACTCTTCCGGGTGCTTTTCCATGCCGACGATGGTCGCATTGGCACCGAGGCAGCGGCTGTAGAGAACCGTTTTCATCTCCTTGGTGTCGGGTCTGGATTTGGCGTAGCGCATCGAGCCGACGACGTCGCGATATTCCAGGACCCCGTGGCCATTGACGCCGCCGCTTCCCGTGCCGCTGCGGCCATGGTTGCGCATGTCGTAGGCGATGATGTTATAGCCGGCATCGTGCAGGACCTTGTATTCCGGCAGGAAGTTCACCTCGAAGCCGCCGAAATTCGTCCAAGGCTCCAGGTGGCCGGGATATCCGTAGCGATTGCAGGGCATGGGATGATTGCAGATGATCAGGCGATCTGAATCGGCGGGGATGAACCAGCCTTCGATCGTCACACCATCCATCGCCGGGAAGAAGATTTCCTCGAACTCCATGCCGTATTCATGCGGCCATCGCAGGATGGGAGTACGGGTCGAGTGCGCCATCAGGTCGGCCATGCCGTTGATGAACTCTTCTGATTTTGTATCGGTCATGGTTGTTGTCGCTTTTACGTCTGCGGCCTGGGCGCTTGCGGTGGCGGCGGCCATGAGGGGAAGGGTGGTGAGTGCCGCGCCGGCTTTCAAAAGCTGCCGACGACTGGTGGACGCTGCACCATCTGGGTGAAGCGGCGTGTCATTCGGGTTGCCCATTTCAGGCTCCTTCCTGATGAGATGGATGTTTGACAGAAAATGGCGGCGTCGCTCGGGATCAGGTGCCGCCTCGTTTGCCCGTCACTGCTTGGACGGGACAAAGCCTTCCGTGATCACGACCGAACCCTCGGTCGAAGCGATGCGGAACTTGCGCGCCGCCGTGTATTCGGGAGAGTTGTAGAAGCGCTGGGCGTCCGCCACGCTCGGGAACTCGGCGATGGCCATGACGGACTGCGGCTTGCCTTCGACTGCAGTCGCATTCAGGTTGAAGACGATGATCTTTCCGCCGAATTTCGGAGCCAGCGGGCCAGCTTCTTCCATGTATTTCTGAAAGCCGGCCTGATCCTTGATCGTGTAGTTGGCGATCATATAGCCGGGTGCTTGCCCATCCTGCGCGTGGCCAGTCGAGCCGGCGGCAATCGCGATAATGCTCGCTGCGCATATGATGAGTTTCTTCATAGTCGTGTCCCTTCCGTCGATTGGCCACGTTTCTCCGTTGCCACGATCGAAGGGATCGCGGCTTTGGGGAAAACCGTTGGTGTGATGTGAAAACCGACGGTTCGTCCGTCCGGCTTTCATGAGGACGAATATAGCCGGGACCGATCCATGCGACTAGACGGCATAATCTGCATGAAGCTAGAAATCAGAGAGATAAATCCGCGTCATCGTTTCAAGTGCTCGTCGCGAGAAGAGCTTGTCCTGGCGTACGACAAGACGGCGCGGCGCGGAGCCACTATCCCTTATGGCGAAGCGCTTCGAGCAGGACGGCGAACGCGGGCGTGTGCTGGCGTCTGCTCGGATAGTAGAGATGGTAGCCCGCAAAAGCAGGACACCAATCCTCCAGGACGCGGACGAGGCGTCCTGCCGCGATATGCTGGGAGACCTGACTTTCGAACATGCACGCCAGTGCCAGCCCGTCGAGCGCAGCAGCTTCCAACATCTCTCCGTCGTTTAGAATAAGCGGACCATTGACCCTGACTTCCAACTCGACGCCGTCCCGCTCAAATTCCCAGGCAAAAAGACCCCCGCTCGTGGTCTGCCGATAGCTGGCGCAGCGATGGTCGCCAAGGTCGCGCGGGGTTTGCGGTGCCTTGTATTTGGCGAAATAGGAGGGCGAGCCCACGATTGCCATCCGCATATCCGGGCCGACTTTCACTGCCACCATGTCTTTCTGGACTTGTTCGCCAAGGCGGATGCCGGCATCGAACCGACCTGCCACGATATCGGTCAGTCCTTCCTCCAGGTTGATCTCGACCGAGATGTCCGGGTATTCCAGAAGGAGCTTGGACAGGACGGGCCAGAGCACGGTTTTGGCCGCATGCCGGAATGTGGTGATGCGGATCGTTCCGGCGGGTTTGTCATGAAGCGCCGTCAGCGCGGCGAGTTCGCTGTCTATATGGTCGAACGCAGGTCTGAGGCCATTCAACAACCTTTCCCCGGCATCGGTCAGCGACAGGCTTCGCGTCGTCCGCGAGAGCAGTCGGACTTTGAGGCGCTCCTCGAGCATGCGGACGGCGTAGCTCAGGGCGGACTGGGACAGCCCCAGCTTGGCTGCGGCGCGGGTAAAACTACCTTCCTCGGCGACGGCGATAAAAACCGCCAGGTCGCTAAAGTCGCCTTTCCTCATTTATCAATCCTATTGCTAAATCCAGACCGATAATAGAGATGGCAACGTCATGTGGCAAATTCCACAGGGCCGATTGTGCGGTTCTGGTTTGGTCTCCCTTTGGCCGGCGCGACGCGGACATCGCCCTAATCCGGCCTGGTCGTAAGCGCTGTGCCGACCATTTCATGCGCATCGGGCCAAATGTCGACTCCGAGCAATTTGGTGGAGCAGAAACCGAAGTCGATCAACCTACCTGACCGGGCAGTAGCGAACAGCGGCTTGGAGACGCATATTCAAAGCTCTACAGGAGATCACCCATGACCGAACCTAATTTCCTTGCCAACATGTCTTCCATGATCGTCGAGACTGCCGCCAGCGTTTCGCCGAGCATTGTCGAGATTGCCTCCCACCAGTCGCTCGCCAGCGGCTTTGTATGGCGTGAGGGGCTCATCATCACCGCCGACGAATCTCTTGCCGACGAGGGCCAGGTTCTGGTCGAATTCGCCGACGGCACCGAGCGCACGGCGAGCGTGGTGGGCCGCGATCCTTCGACTGACGTCGCACTCCTTCGGGTCGAGGGAGCTGACGCGCCGTCGGCAGCGCTCAGTCAAGAACCGCTTAGACCTGGAACCCTCGTGGTGATCGCGGCTGCGGCAGAAAGCGCGCCTCTTGTTTCGTTCGCAAGCGCGATCGCGGTTGGTCCTGCTTGGCGGTCGATGCGCGGCGGCAAGATCGATGCGCGCATCGAACTCGACATGAGATTGCGTGATCGCGCGGAAGGGGGGCTGGCCATCACAGGGGACGGCAAAGCCATTGGAATGGTTGTCCGAGGACCACGTGGGCGAACGTTGGTCATTCCGTCTGCGACCATTGAGTCCGCGGCTAGCCTCCTCCTTGAGCATGGCGAAGTCCGGCGTGGTTATCTCGGTCTCGGGCTCCATCAGGTCATCGCCACGGGGGGCGGCCAGGGCGCGATGGTGATGAGCGTCGATCCCGATGGACCGGGCGCTGTCGGCGGTCTCCTCCAAGGAGACATCATCCTTCGCTGGAACGGCGAGACTGTCCCTTCGGTCAATGCGCTCGTGCGAACCCTCGATCATCAATCCATCGGCCAATCGGTTTCCTTGGGAATCAGGCGTGCGGGCGTGGACGTCGAGGCGACGATCACCATCGGGACCCGGCCGCGCGGATGAGTGACACAGGCCCTGTCACGATCGCGGTACGCATCGACGACCCGGCGCTTGCGGAGCGGCTGAGGGCGTTACTGACGTCAGTCGATGGGGTGCGCGTTGCGGCGGATGGAGAGGAGGCCGAGCTGGTCCTCTCCACTGCCCAGGCCAGCCTGGCGAGTGCGGGCTTGACGGCTCGCGAGCGCGAGGTCGTGGCACTGCTTGCGGATGGGCTTTCGAACAAGCAGATCGCGCGCAAGCTCGGGATTTCTGCGGACACGGCGAAATTCCACGTCGGGCGGGTGATCGACAAGCTGGACGCCACAGGCCGAACCGATGCGGTGGCGCACGCCGCTCGGCTCGGCGTCATTCATCTGTAAAGGTCTTCGATCATGCTCAATACGACTTCAATGGTCTGTCATCGGGTTGGTGACCCTGCCGCCGACAGCACCATGGACGCTTAGGATATTTAACAACAATGACCGCCCAACCGATTGGGCGGCCAGTCAGGGCCGAAGGCCGAGCCCCGCTATTATTTGGCGAGCGCCGCTTGTTCGATGACATCAGCGACGTCCTTGGCGAACACGACCAGCGACGCGTGACTGCCGGAAACTTCGGTTACCTTGGCCTTGATCCGTGCTGCCATCATTCGCTGCGCTTCAGGAGCAATCACGCGGTCCTTCGTGCTGATGACGAAATAGTTCGGCTTGACGTGCCAGGCAGCGGTATCCACCGGCGCTTCGAAGGCCGTGTGATTCAAAGGCATCTGGCTGGCGGCAAGTTTCTCGGCAATTTTCAGCGGCAGTTCAGGCGCGACGAATTCGGAAAAAGTCTTTTGGTCCAGATAGAGATTGCCCTTGTCGTCCGGATGGATGGACTTCGCACCGTCAGTCGCCGGGCCAGACTTGGCAAGCGCGGCCACGGACTCGCCGACATCTGGAGCAAACGCCGAAACAAACACGAGTGACTTCACCTTGGGATCGTTGCCCGCTTCGGTGATGACAACGCCGCCCCAGGAGTGCCCGACGAGAACGGTCGGGCCATTCTGTTCGGCCAGCGCCTTCTTGGTCGCAGCAACGTCAGCGGCAAGCGACGTGAGCGGATTTTCGACCAGGGTGACCTTGTAGCCCTTGGCGACAAGAATGTCGGCAACAGGCTGCCAGCTTGTCTGGTCGACGAAAGCGCCATGAACGAGGACAATGTTGTGCGCCGCGCCCTTGGGAACTTCGCCTGCGGTGGCAGACAGGGCAAAGGCGGCGCTGGCGAGCAGGGTTGCTGCAGCCGTCATGATGAGAGAACGCATTTTATTTTCTCCTGGAAGAATGGAACCGATGCACGCTTCCAGCGAGGAAGCAGGCGTTTCAGCAAAGTCGCGATAGCAAAGCTGCGAACGATTGCGGCCTCCATCCGGTGGGCCTAAATGCCCGCGACAGGGAGCAATTTTCGTTGTATCGCTTGCCGTTGAAACTAGAGGGAAATGTCTTGGCACCCCATGACGGCAACAACGGAGTTCTTGCTCCAGCGTCCGATATTGAGACGTCCCCAGACCTTCTGTCGGATATTCTGAGGTTCGTGCAGCTGAAGGGAGGGCGCGTCTTTACGACGGAATGCGCCCACGGATTCAATATGGTTTTCCAACCCAGTTCAGCATGTATCCATGTCGTGCAGGAAGGCGAGATCGATATCTATGTCGAGGACGATCCGCCGCTGAGAGTGTCCAGGGGTGACGTCTTCGTGCTGCCGCATCCGATCAGGTATGTTCTGGCCTGTCCCAGCAAGAGCTGGCGAAAGGCCAGGCATGAATTTGGCGTCGATGGATCGGGCGTGAAGGTCGACGTGCTTCGGGACGGCACCGGGCCAGTGATGGCAAGGACACTCAGCGCGACTTTTCAATTCGAAAACAGTGGCGGCATGCAGCCTGCCGTGCGCTTGCTGCCCAACTATATCCATATAGCGAGAGACGTCGATCAATCCGCCGTCCTCATCCGGGATGTCGCCCAATTCCTGGTGTTCGAGAAGCAGGCGAACGAGCCGGGAGCCGCCCTGATGATCTCGCGCGTGATCGATATCCTGGTCATCCGGAGTATCCGTACCTGGTCAAAGTTACACGGGCAGAAGCAGGGCTGGATTGGTGCGCTGGCAGACGCCAGGGTCAGCCGGGCATTGTCGGCACTGCACAGAAATCCGAGCCGACCCTGGTCGGTGGCTGACCTGGCCTCGATTGCCGGAATGTCGCGTTCGCGGTTCGCGGAAGTATTCCTGGCGGCTGTGGGCGAGCCGCCTCTCAGATACCTGCATGGCTGGCGCCTGGCTGTCGCGGCCGACTTGCTGCGCAAATCGAACCTGCGCGTCGGAGACATCGCCCGCCATGTCGGCTACGATTCCGAGGCCGCTTTCAGCCGGGCATTCAAGATTTCATATGGCCGATCGCCGAGCCAGGCGCGTTTGACGCCGTGAATAGTATGCAGAAGCTGTATGGGTTATTCCGAAATGGCATCTGTCGAGCCGAATGACGGCTTTTGGCGCCTCGGAGACTTGAGGCCTTGGCTCCTGTTGGCGCAATCCGGCCCGGCACGATCGGGCAGCGCTTCCGCATCCGCACGCTCAAATACCCGACCCGTCGAGCTCCTTGGCGTCTTCGCCCTCCCAGGGTGTAGGGAATGTCATGCGGTCGAGATTGGCTGTCGGCAGCGGCATCCAGCATTTCAATTCCGGCTCGGCATATTCGATGATCCGGCCTGGCGCCGAATCGGAAGAGCGCCAGGCTTCGCCGCCGAATTGATCGCCGTTCGACCAATAGGCGAGGTCGACGGTTCCCGGTCCCTGTTCGGACTCACGGATCGTCACCAGGATGCGGCTGCCGTCCCTGGGCGCGCTGCGCATATGTCGCCAACGGTCTGGTTCGTCCATGTTTTCCTCCTGTCTCACTCCAGGCCGGAGTGTGGCGCGGCGAATTCGAACGGTCAACGCAAACTTTGCCGCGGCAGCATCCGTTCGAGCGCCCTCTGCCCAATCCGCAGGCCACAGCCACGGCACGCAGCATCCTGCCTCTGCGATCCAAGCGAGCACGGACCATTGTGCTTGCGTCGCGAATCTGCAAGGTATGATTGCATCACGACCAGCCGTGATTGGGGGCACGCGTGGATTTCAAGAATTATTACCTTTACCAGGGAGTGGACTCCCTGTCTGCGGGACATTACCTCACGCCTTTCAGCGTCAGCCCCGACAATTCGGGCCTGTTGGATATCAATACCAAGACGGGTGCCTCAACCATCGAGTTTGCTGGTCGGCATATTTTCGCCGTCGCACAGGATACTGCAAACCAGGTGGTCGGGATTGCGACAGATGGCCAGGGGGGATTCTATGCCTTTTCGGGAAATACCGAAACCGACGAGTTTCACGAGGTCGGTTACATAAAGCAGGCCGGAATACCGAAATACGGATTTGCGCAAGGCGAGTATGACTACGATTCCACCAGCAACACGCTCTACATAAGCGGCGTCAAAGGCAACCAAGCTGGACTGATTGCCATCGATTTCTCCGACACACTGGACAGCATCAGCGTTGATTTCACCCCCGGCGGAGATCTAAACGGGCTGAGGGTCGTCAATGGCGAACCGGTCGGCTTGCCCGACACTCCCAACTGGAACGCCACGCTGCAGCAAGGTGTGTCGACAGGCGACGGCAACACGCTCTATTGGGCTGGCACCGACCCCGAAAGGAACGTCTACGGTATCGCCGTTTTTTCCTACGAGGACGGTCAATACAGCTACGACAAATTCATTGCGACGACGCCTGGCTTTTATTTCAACTCGATCAGCTACGACAAGCAGGACAGGCTGTTCTATGCCGCAGCCTATGATCGCCAAGGCACTGCGGGGTTGGTTGCGGTCGACCGCCAGGGCGAAGTGTTCACGCTGGGAACAAGCAGCGTCGACAATATGATCGGCACCAGGAGAGATAACTTCTTCATGGGCCTAGCTGGCGACGATGTGTTGTCAGGTGGGACCGGCGACGACAAATTGTCGGGTGGCCTTGGCGCAGACGAACTCACCGGCGGCAAAGGCTGCGACCATTTCATCTTCCGGTCGGGTGACGGTCAGGACATTGTTTTCGACTTTCGGGCACGTGGTGTGACGCATGATGTCATCGACCTCCGTTTCCTTTCCACGGTCCATAGTTTCAAGGACCTGATGGATCACCATGTCGAGAGCACGTCCGACGGCGCACTGATTGATGGTCTCAACGGTGATAGTCTGCTCTTGAGAGGCATCTCCGTCGACGATCTTCAAAAGGGTGATTTCCTGATCTGATCGTTATGCGGACGTCGATAGCCTCACCCCACCAGGTGCCGGCTGCCGAGAGGCGATGCCGGTCACCTGGTCAAACTTGGCCGACCGCACTCACAGCATCGCCTTGAGAACCAGAACCTGCTCGGCGAGCAGCAGCGACGCGATCGCGATCATCGCGCCACCCGAGACCTGGCTGACCCGGCGCGCGACATGCGGGCGGGTTCTGAGGATGGCGCGGGCGCTGAAGCCGACCAGGAGGTAGACCACCGCGCAATTGACGATCTGCACCAGTCCCATGGCGGCGATCTGGGCTGCGATCGGCCATTGCGCGGCCCGGCTGGTGAACTGCGGCAGCAAAGCGAGGAACAGCAGCAGCGCCTTGGGATTGACCCCGCTGACCACAAAACCGCGCAGGAGCAGGCCTGGCCATGTCACCGTCTCGCCGCTGCCGGCAGAGGGCACGGGCGGGCTTTTGAGGATCCCGACCCCCAGATAGAGCAGATAGGCCGCCCCCACGACCGTCAGCACGGTCAGCAGCGCCGGCAGGCTGGCGACCAGCGCACCTATGCCCGCCGCGACAAGCAGCGTGATCATCAGATAGCCGATCAGCATGCCGCTGACGGCGGGGAAAACCGCCCTGCCCTGCATCCCCGCCGATATGGCATAGGCCCAGTCCGCGCCCGGCGTCACCACCAGCGAAAACGACAGCATCCAGAACGCCGCCAGCAAGCTCCAATCCATGTGCAATCCCTCCGCTACCGATAGAGGGAGATTACGCCACGAGAGCAAGGAGATGTTGCCTATCTCTTGCCTGAATGAGGCCAATTGAGGCATAATCTCGCGCATGGATGCAACAGACCGCAAGATACTTGCTCACCTGCAGCAG
Source organism: Rhizobium sp. P2_G2 (assembly GCF_056403555.1). NCBI lineage: Bacteria > Pseudomonadati > Pseudomonadota > Alphaproteobacteria > Hyphomicrobiales > Rhizobiaceae > Rhizobium > Rhizobium sp. P2_G2. The sequence goes on along the minus strand of NZ_JBFUFF010000018.1, from coordinate 30,667 downwards.
GAAGGCCGGCTTTCTGCCACCGACCTGGCAGAGCGGGTCGGGCTCAGCCTGTCGCCCTGTCACCGGCGCTTGCGGGCGCTGGAACAGGCCGGCGTGATCACGGATTACCGGGCCGTCATCGATCCGGCCAAACTGGGCCTCGGCTTTTCGGCCATCGTCTTCGCCACGCTACGCGAAGCCAACCGCGAGTCTGTCGAGGCTTTTGAGAACGCGCTGCCGAAGGTTCTGGAAATCATCCAGGCGCAGCGCCTTTTCGGCGACCCCGACTACATGCTCAACGTCATCACCAGGGACCTCGCCGCCTTCCAGCGCCTCTATGACGAAAAGCTCGCCACCCTGCCGCATGTGCTGCGGCTGTCCTCGACGCTGGTGATGAAGACGGTTCTGCAGAACCGGCCGCTGCCGGTTTGATTGTGGGGCGTGTGGGGATTTACCCCTCACCAATTTCGGCCAAGGGTTCGCAAGTGCTCACCCGGCCTTCGTATCCTCTCCCGCAAGGGGCGAGGAATAATCTGCGGCACTGCCTTGCCACAACCGAGGCCGATGCTCGTGGCGCCCTACCTCTCCCCCTGCGGGAGAGGATAGCAAGCCCGCGCGAGACGAAGTCGAGTGCCTGGGCGCGCTTGGTGAGGGGTGAAACGCCGCTCCTGCAGAGCGCCATCGCCGACCTTGACCAGAGCTCGGCCAGCCCCACCCCATGACCCGCTACTTCTCCGGCAGCCCAGCCTTCACCAGATCATCCACCTGCCTGTCGATCACGGCGGGGTCGATGTTGAATGTCAGGTCGCGCCAGCGCGGCGCGGTGTACCAGGGCTGCTGGGCCAAAACCTTGGCAACCTCCTTTCGCGCTTCATCGGGTTTTCCGAGATTGACGAAATTGATCGCCCGCAGCAGCGGAACGCCGACGAAGACATCCGACGTGCCGGCAATCAGCGCGGCCGACTCCGCATAGCGCTGCATATCGGTGAGAACGAAGGCCTTCATGCTGAGATAGTAATGCGCATTGTTGGGGTCGTTGCCAAGCGCGTCGTCGGCCCATGCGATCGCCTTGTCGGTCATGCCGTGCCAGCGATAGGCGCTCGACATATCGCCTCTGAGAAACGCATCGCCGGGCGACAGCGCCACCACGTCTTCAGCACTCTGCACGGCGAGGTCGAACTTGCCCTCATGGGCGGCGACATAGCTGAACGACCAGAGGCCGCTTTTCTTCGCGTCCGGCCCCAGATTGGGGCGTGCCAGCGTCTCGTGGAGAAGATCGGAGGCAACTTGCCAATGCTCTGCCGGCGTCTGGTCAAAGCCGTAATTGGCGGCCAGCACATTGTCCCAGGCCAGGCCGAAGCGCAGCAGGGCGGAATCGGGAAATTTCTTCAGCCCCTCCTGGATGATCTCCGTCGCCTTGACCAGGCTTTGCGGGGTGAACTGCTGGAAATAGAAATTCGACCGGAGAAAGAAGTCGTATTCGGCCAGTTTGGGCGTGTCCTTCTCCCACACCCGCTTGTATTCGCTTTCATACATCTTGCCGCGCTGGCCGCCCAGCGTCGCCACGATGCGGTCGACGATCTGGTCCTGCAGCGCCAGCGGATCGGTCCCCTTCTTGTCGAGCTTTTCCGCCCAGACATGCTCGCCGCTATGCGCGTCCGTCAGCTGGGCGGTAATGCGCAGCCTGTCCGTCTCCTTCCAGACGCTGCCCTCGATGACATAGGCGACATTCAGCTCGCGGCCGATCTGGCGCACATCCGTATGCTTGTCCTTGTAGGCATAGGTGGCGCTGCCCGACATGACTTTGAGCTCAGACACGCCGGCCAGCATGGAAATCAGGTCGCTGGTCATGCCATCGCTGAAATAATCGAGCTTGGCATCGCCACTCATGTTCTGGAACGGCAGCACCGCGATCACCGGCACGCCGGCATTTTCCATCGTCGAAACCGGACTTTGGGACATGCCACGGCCCGAGAGCGCCCACCCCCACCAGCCGAGCCCGCCGGCGGCGATGACGGCGATCCCCAGTGCGGCCGCGGCGGGCAAAGTCCGGCGCTTGACGACAGCGCGCGGTCCCGGCCGTCCATCCAGGGTCACCCGATAGACGTCCACCGGCTCGGTAATGTTCTTGACCTTCTGCGCCCCCATGGCCTCGAAGCCGAAGGCGAGCTTTTTCTCGACCTCCCGCGCCACCTTGGCGGACACCCAGATGCCGCCCGGCTCGGCGAGCTGTTCGAGACGCGCGGCAATGTTGACGCCTTCGCCGAACCGGTCCTGCCCATCGACGATGACCTCGCCGAGATTGACGCCGATCCGCACCCGGATCTGCTGCTCGGGCCGCAAATCCGCGCTCCACGCGGCCAGTGTGCGCTGCAATTCGACCGCACATTCGACCGCCTCGACAACGGAGCCGAACTCCGCCAAGAGCCCATCGCCCATCAGTTTGAAGACGGTGCCGTGATGCCGCGCGATGGCGGGCTCGAACAGATCCCGCCGCACCGCCTGCACCCGCTCATGCGTCCCCGCCTCATCGCGCTCCATCATCGCGGAATATCCCACGACGTCAGAGGCGAGGATGGCGGCAAGCTTGCGATCCATCGGCAATCCCAGAAGGCCGAAGGCGCGGCCCAGATATGACGGCGAGGATCGAACAAGGCACGGGAACTGTCAACCTCTGCCGTAGATGCAGCGGATGAAGGCCGGGCGATCGCTCGATGACCGCCATCAGCAGAGACTGATCGGCGACGGGCTCGCGATCCCGGCGCCGTACGCTCAGGCGTCCCGATCTACCCACTCGCCTAACTGCGTTTGATGCCGCACTCCGTCAGCCATTCCTGCGGCAGGACATTGACCGCTGTGTTCGCGCCCAGCGGAAAGAAGGCCAGCCTCCTGTAGCTCCAGATATAGGGCACGCAGTGCTTGAGGACTGCGGCATGGATGTAGAATTGGAATTCGTTGGGCACTTGGTGCAGAGAGATAAAAAACGAATCCTGGATCTGCCTGTCGGCATGAAAGTCAGCAATCGCTTGCCTGCGCACCCAGTCGCCATAAAAGCCTGCCGACAGCGCTGCCAGCCACATCCACGCCGCGATGAACAATGCGGGGCGAAACGTGCCCGGAGGACGCGGCGTCACCAGGGGTGACGCAATCAAGAACGCGGCAAAGAAGCCCCCGACGAAGAATATGTGCCAGACTCTGTTCGCTCCCGCCGGTGCCATCAGCGCATCATAGAAGGGCGCCATGAAGTCGCCGCAGAGCAGCAGGGCGGATATCCAATAGGCGCCGAGGAAGCAGACGAAGCCGACCAGGACTCTCATTCAACCTTCCCTTGCACAGAGGCTTTCGGCCTCACCTTTTCCGACAGGGAGGTTTCATTTTTGCCTGACGCCGTCAATGGGGTCGGCGCGTCGAAGATCGACGTCCTCGGTGCACGACTGCTGTTGGCGGAAGCGGCCATCTGGAGCTGTGCATCTACCAAGCGGCTCTGCGTCCTCAATTCGGTCGCTGATCGATCCAACTGATTTTTCCCAAAGCGGACCATCCTTCATCGGCCTGCGAGGGTCGGGGGGAACTTCCGGCATTATGCGAAGCTGTTGGCTTCCTTCAAGCGACGCGCCGGCATGCGGCCGCCGTTCGACGCGAGACGCGAGACGCGTTGCGCTCATCGAAGATGATCAGAGTGTGGTACACCCATAAGTGTTGTAGCCACTTGGTGAAAAAAACAGGCGCGATTACTTTCGATTGCAATAAACATGTCATATGATCGTGATCGACTAACCTTCGGGATTGGGAACGGGCGGTGACCCGAATAAAATGAGGAGGCTTGAATGCGGCAACGCAACAGCGGTAACGTCCTGGCGGTGCGGGCCATTGCTGGCCTGCACGTGACCACGATCGCCTGGGACCTGGTAGACTTGACGTGGCGCAATCGCGCCGATTTTCTCGGCTTCGCGCTCGGCCGAGCCGAGGTGGACGCGAACGGCGCGGCCATCAACCCGTCGTGGATCCCCGGCATCAAGCGCTTCCGCGGTGTCGACGACGCACTCCCGCCGGGCACGCTGGTCCCGTCCGCGACGCATCCGATCCAGTCGTTTCAATGGGGCGACTATACTGCGAAGCCGGACACGGCCTACGAATATGTCGTCGCCCCCGTCGTCGGCACGCCGGGAAATTGCCAGCCCGACATGGCGGCAGCCCAGCGCGTGCGCGTCAAGACCGAGCGCCCTACCGCGCCCGTCGATGCGGCAGGCGCCAAGCACGACGTTCATTTCAATCGCGGCGTCGCAGGATCGCAAGCCTATGCGCGTGAGTTTCCAGGCATGGTGCCGGATGAGAATCAGCCGAACTCGCCGCAGATGCGGTGGCTATCGCGCGGCCTGTTCGAGGCGCTGACTGGCTTTATCGCCAGCGCGGCGGGCGCGGACGCCGCCGATTACGGGTTGCGGTGCATGTTCTATGAGTTCCACTACGCTCCCGTGGCCGAGGCGCTGAAGACAGCCGCGAATGCGGGCGCGGACGTCGCGATCCGCTACGAGGCGCAGTCTTACAAGGACGTTAACGAGCAGGTCATCTCGCAGGTCGGCATCCAGGCGATCTGCGAGCCGCAAAAGGTGCGCGCCGGCATCCGCCACAACAAGTTCATGGTGCTTTTGCATCATAATGCGCCGGTCGCGGTTTGGACGGGGTCGACAAACATCTCGGCCGGCGGCATTTTCGGGCATTCCAATGTCGGGCATGTCATTCACGACGCCGCCATTGCCAAACGCTATCTCGACTATTGGGAAGCGCTGGCGGACGAGGATGTGACAACCGCTAAATTGCGGACGCGAAACATGGCGGTCGAGCCCTCGCCCGCCATCGGCGATCTTCCACCCGCAGATCGCGTGCCGACCTATTTCAGCCCGCGTGACAAGGCTGATCCACACGCCACAACTGCGACGCTTGCCTGGTATGCCGACCTGCTCGCCTCCGCCAGGGAGATTGCGTGCATGACCTTCGCGTTCAACTTCGATCCGGTTTTCCAGAAAGCGGTCCAGGGCCAGACCGACGCACTGAGCTACCTGGTGTTCGACAAGGCGCTCGACGACCAGCAGGAGACCGAGGTCCGGCAGAACCGCAACACGATCCTCGCCGTCGGCGGCAAGCTCGAGCAGGGTGACATGGAGCTGTTCCTCGGTGAACATCTCACCGGTTTCAACAAGAACCGCTATATCCACGACAAATTCCTGCTGGTCGACCCGCTGTCCAATGACCCGATCGTGATCACCGGCACCGCCAATTTCAGCGAACCGTCGCAGGAGAAGAACGACGAGAACATGATCGCCATCCGCGGCGATACCCGCGTCGCGGACATTTATTTCGGCGAGTTCATGCGAATCTTCGACCATCACTATACGCGCTACATAATCGCACGGCTGAAGGCATCGGGACAAGACGACCCCAATGCAGGCTTTTTGAAACCTGTGACTGCGGATTGGTTAGATCCTCAATACAACGATGCGGTCAAATCGAAGCGGCGCCGGTTTTTCGTCGGCTGAAACTTGAGGGTTGATCCCGTGGTCCTCGGCAATACGCAAATCATGCGATTATTTTTGGTAGGCCCCGCTTGCGATCGACCTTCGCGATGTGGCCAGTTAGACCAATATTGCCGAGCGGGGTCACACCGAAATTTTCGGCTCGGGCAGCAAGGAGTTCGCGAAGTGCGGTAGGATCGCGCGTGAGGTCAAGCTGGCGCTAGCGGCGGCTATGCGCCCTCGTATCAGCCGCAGGAGCAGCAGTGGCGTTTTCCCGAAAGCCGACACCTCCATCAAGCGTACCTTCGACGGCATCGTCGGCCCCGGGAGCGCCCTGGTTCGGTGAGGCCCGTGGAGATCACGATAGCCTCAGTGGCCTATCGGTATGCGGATGCAGGACCACCAAATGTTTTCATTTTGCGTGGCACTCATACTGACGGCGTGCTTCAAATGGCTGGAATCCAGACATGCAGTGGCACTGTGAATTGAAATACAGCTCCGTGCGGCCCGTTCATGCCGGCCCAAAGCCGACCGCTGTGTGACTCGATAATTGACCGGCAGATGGCCAGGCCCATTCCGAGACCCTCGGCTTTCGTGGTGTAAAATGGCTCGAACGCCTTTTCCGCGGCCTGCAAGTCCAGGCCGATGCCGACGTCCCGGACAGCGAACACCGCCTCGGATCCTTCAAGCCGGGTCAAAACCGTCAGTTCGCGCGGTCGGTCTGTCACATCAGCCATGGCGTCGATGCCATTCATCATCAGGTTGAGGATCACCTGCTGCAACTGCACATGGTCGCCAATCACCAATGGCAGATCGTCTGCCAGCTCGGTCTTCAAGATGATCTGATCGCGGCGCAACTCGCCTTGGAGAAGAGTGGTCGAATCTTTGACCAGCCCATTCAGATCCACACGACCCATGATAGCGGGCGTTTTCTTGAGAAGCGCACGCACTTTGCCGATCACCTCGCCGGCCCGGTGTCCATCCCGCACGATGCGTGCCAGCGCCGCGCGTGCCTCGTCGAGGTCGGGCGTCTTACCGGCGAGCCAGTGCAGAGCCGCATCGGCGTTGGTGACGATGGCTGCCAGAGGCTGGTTGACTTCGTGGGCGACCGACGAAGTCAATGCCCCAATCGTCGTCACGCGCGTGACATGCGCCAGCTCCGACTGCGCCTTTTGCAACGCCTCCTCAGCCCGTTTGCGCTCGGTCAAATCAAGCACGAAGATGACACCCTCGTCCTCGTTGCCTTCGAAGCTCGCTCCGCCGATCAGCACGGGCACGCGGCTGCCGTCCTTGTGAATAAATTCTTTCTCGAAGGCCGGCAGGATGCCGGTCTCCTTGAGCTCAGGCACCCATAGCCTCACGTCCCGGTCAAGCCATTCCGCTGGGGTCAGATCGGTCCAGCGGATACGGCCCGAGACGAGATCCTGGCGATCGTAGCCGATCATGCGGAGGAACGCGTCGTTGGCGTCCAGAATCTGGCCGTCGAGACGAAAGATAAAGATCCCGATAATGTTGGCATCGACGAGGCGGCGAATTCTGGCTTCGCGTCCGGCGAGATCTTCGTAGAGCCGGGTGTTCTCCAGCGCAGTGGCGGCTTGCGAGGCAAGCAGCTTCAGCACCGCGATCCGGGCCGGGGTGAAGACGCGCGGCGCCAGATTGTTCTCGAGATAAAGCAGCGCGATCAGCCTGCCCTGCTTGACGAGTGGCAGGCCGAGCACCGACCGGGGCCTGAAGTCGCGTATATAATCATCGAACCAGATATTCTCGGTGCAGGCGTCGTCCAGGATAACGACTTCACTTGTCCGCGCGACGAAATTGACGATCGCCTCGGGCACAGGGATGCTTCCGGCAGGAGGGCGCAGACGCATGGTGAAATCCCTGGCGGTGGTCTCGGCCACCGCCTCGAACCTGAGTTCCCCATTGTTTGGAACGAGCAGCACACCCCGCCCCGCGCCGGCATGTTCGAGCGCGGTGCGCATCAGCGTGTCGATCAGTTTTTCGAGTACGATCTCGCCCGATACGGCTTCGGAAATCCTTATCACGGTCGCGAGGTCGAGTTGCTCCACAGGTGCTCCGATCGTGCTCTTTGTCGCTGGAGCATGCTCTTCGGCTCGCAGATGGGGATAGAGTTCCTCGAGTTGCCGGGCCTTGCCGTCAGCACCCCAGCGCAGATAGCAATTGCGCGCGTTGCCGAGATAGAGCCGGCTGAAGTCTTCGAAGCCTCTCTGCGCATAAGAGCGGGCGGCGAGTTCATAGGCGAGGGCTTCATGATGGATGAAGCCGTTGGCGCGCGCCGAGCGGATAGCCTGTTCGTAAAGCCGCGCGGCGTCGATTTCGCGGCCTTCAATGCGCGCTATCTCGGCGCCGACCAGCGCGGCACGGTTCTCGAAGTTATCAGGACAATTCTCCGCATAGATCAGAAGCTGCCGGTGGTGGGCGGCGAGAGCCTCGATATGCCGCTCCCGCTGGTCAGCCGTGGCCTTCTCGCAGCACGCGGCGCGCGCCAGGGCGCCGAAGAAATGGTGCTCCGGCGTTTCCTCGAAATGCGCCACCGATGTCCATGGCAGCCGCTGCGCCCGCAATGACGCTTCGACGGCCGCCTCATAGTCACCAGCGAAGAACCGTGCCTGGAGTTTTCTGACGCAGTAGGCGCCCTCCGCCAGAATCAAGTTCGGATCCTCCGAAAGGCGGCGTTCCATCGCAAGCTCTTCAAATTCGTCGTCGTCGAAGGAGCCGAACGTCCGGGTCAACCCGCGCAGCGTCCGCACGAGGCCGAGCTGCGCGCTGACGAGATCCATGACGAACTGGAACCGCACATTCCGCGCAAATGCGAGGCCTGTCTCCGCCTGGCGCTGCACGTCGACAAGCGGATCTCCCGCCGCCAGCAGGTTTGAATTCAAGCTGGCATAGCTATATCCGGCAAAGGCGAGATCGCCGCTCTGGTTGGCAATTTCAAGCGCGCGCCGCAACATGTCGCGGCCGGTTCGAATATGTCGCGTCCATGGTATGACATGGGCTCCGAAGTCTTTCAAAATCCTGGCGTGGAAGCGCTTCAGGTCGTGCTTTTCGACCAGTTGGCAGCCAAGCTGACCGAAGCGGAATCCGGCCTCATAGTCGCCGAAACGCGGCCCCGCAACATAGCCAAGCGACACATAATTGTAGCAGGACCCGTCGCCGTTGCCGCGCTCGAGGCTCAGATTCACGGCCAGGCAGATTGCCATGCATGCCAGATTCCCGTCGGTATGCCACACCGCGCCAATGAGCCGGGTGAGGATGTCCAGGGTAGCATCGCTTCTCAATGGCAGATCGATGAGCTCTTCGATCGTGCGGCTGCCGAGCTGCGACCAGATCCGGTCGTATTCCCGTTGCACCTCCTCGTCGCGCGGATGGGGCGACCAGTCGAGGCCGAGATGCTGCCTCAGATAGTCGAGACCGACGGCGCCAGAGCGGCTGGTCTGGCCGAGCGCAGCATAGAGATCGATGCGCAGGCAGGCGACGGTAGCCTGGTCGTCGATGCAGACCGCGCGATGGGAAAGCTCAGCCAACCGCTTTTCCGCATCCGCCAGCGCACCAATGAGGAACTCGCATTCGGCCCGGTTCAACTCGAGTGCGAAGGCCAGCTGGTGATGGCGCTGCCAGCCGTCTTCCGGCAGCATTTTCGTGCCGGCCACAAAATAGTTGAGCGCCGAGGCGTAGGCCGTCGAGGCTTTTGCGCGCTTGCCCGCGAGCAGATTGAATTCGGCCAGCTGCTTACGTTCGTCAGATGAGGCAATCAGGGCGGCGCCGCGATTGAGCTGGCTGACAATGTCGAAGACGTGATCGTCAATCAGCTCCGGCGCCGTATTCGCCGCAAGCAGTCGACCGATGCGAAGATGCAATTCGCCCCGCTTCTCCTCAGGGATCAACGAATAGGCCGCTTCCTGGACTCGGTCGTGGACGAACCGGTAGGCGCCGACCGGACGCTCAAGCAGTCCATGAGAGACGGCAGGCCAAAGAGCGCCATGAATCCGGTTCTGGGGGATATCGAGAACGAGCGAAAGCAGGGTGTAATCCGCAATGTTTCCGAGACCGGCGAACTGCTGCAGCGCCTGCCTGGTTTCGAACGGCAGGCGTGTGAGCTTGCGGACCATCAGGTCAACGACGTTGTCGGTGTATCCCTTTGCGTGAATGCGACCGAGATCCCACGACCAGCATGCCGCGTGATGATCGAAGGTCAGCAATCCGTCTTCGGCGAGCGAAGACATGAACTGAATGGCGAAGAAGGGATTGCCGCCGGTCTTGCCGTGCATCAGTTGCGCCAGCGGCGTGGCGCGCTCGGGCTCGCAGTGGAGCGCATCCGCGACCAACGCCCGGAGATGCTCTGGGCCGAGCGGGGCAAGCTTGATCTCCGCGACCTTGCCGCCTGCTGCCCTGATCGTGTCGAGCCTGCGCCTGAGCGGATGGGCGGCGGTGACTTCGTTGTCGCGGTAGGCACCGATCAGCATGAGGTGCTGGACATCCGAACGGGTCATCAGATCCTCGAGCAGGTCGAGCGTCGCCGTGTCGAGCCATTGGAGATCGTCGAGGAACAGCGCCAGTGGATGTTCGGGCCGTGTAAAGACGCTGATGAACTGCCGAAATACCAGCTGAAACCGCCGTTGCCCGTCCTGTGGCGAGAGTTCAGCGACTGGCGGCTGGTCGCCGATGATGAGCTTCAGCTCCGGGACCAGGTCCACCATGAGCTGTCCGTTGGGGCCGAGCGTCTCGCTCAACGCCTCGCGCCATGGTGCCAGGTCGGCCTCGCTCTTGGCCAGGAGCCCCTTGAGCAGACCCTGGAGGGCCTGGGCTAGCGTCGCATAAGGGATATCGCGCTTGTACTGGTCGAACTTGCCGGACGAGAACAGCCCGCGCGGCGGCACTAGGACCTTGTGGAGCTCATTGACCACCGTCGACTTGCCGATGCCGGAATAGCCGGAGACCAGCACCAGCTCCGGCGCCCCGCCCGACACCACACGGTCGAAGGACGTCACCAGGGTTTCAACCTCGCGCTCCCGCCCGTAGAGCGTCTCGGGAATCAATAAGCGGTCCGGACTGTCGTGTTGGCCGAGCGGGAATGCGTCGATGCGGCGCTCCTCCTCCCATTGACTGAGACTCCGGCCAAGATCGCGCTCGACGCCGCCGGCCGTCTGGTATCGGTCCTCGGCCGTCTTGGCGAGCAGCTTCATGACGATCGCCGAGACCGCCGGTGAAACGCCTGCCGCCCGCTCGTGCGGCGGCATCGGCTGCCGTGCGATGTGGCAGTGGACCAGTTCCATCGGGTCGGCCGCGCTGAAGGGCAGGTTCCCAGTCAGCATTTCATAGAGGGTTGCGCCCAGTGCATAAAGATCGCTGCGGGAATCGATCGAGCGGTTCATGCGCCCGGTCTGCTCCGGGGCCATGTAGGCCAGCGTTCCGGCGATCACTTCGGGCGGCTCGGGCGCCTGCCGTTCGCGCGAGAGGCGCGACGCTATGCCGAAGCCGGTGAGCCGCACGTCGCTCGCGCCCTTTACCAGGATGTTGGCCGGCTTGACGTCCTTGTGAATCAGGCCACGCTGGTGGGTCTTGCCGAGGGCAGCAGCGATGCCGATCGCGACACGCAAAAAATGCCCCGTTTCCATAGGGGGTCCGAGATGCCGGGCCAGCGGTTCGCCGCCCGGATCTTCAAGCACCAGCATCGTCCGGCCGCCCTCGCGCACCAATTCCAACGGCCGCACCGCCCATGCGCTATCCAGCTCGTTCTTCAGGCCATATTCATGGTCGAGGCGCTCGAGGCTCGAAGGCGAGGGGTGGTCCTGGGCCGGAAGCACGACCAGTGCCGGGCTCCATTTGCCGTCGGCGCCGCGGCGCCGTTCACGGTGGAGGACGCGATCACCATCCTGCCAAAGAACCTCCAAGCTAATATCTCCACCAACACTCAATAAAGAAGAAAATCTGACTTGCCCGCCCAGTTACACGCTTGTCTCAGCGGAGCTGCCGTCGTTGTTTCGGAGTTCCGTCCGATCAAACGTGGCGAACGCGCGTTCGATAAGCCTCAACCGCTCCCCCGATCTTCTACCACACCCCGGCCGAGCGTCCCAGCGCGGCCGCAGTACCTGGTTCTTGGGCGTATTTCTGCTGACAGAAGACCGCCCGGCGAGGGCTGGACGGCAAGGCGGATACGGGACCCGCGGAGCTTCGAATAGCCGTGGGGGCCGAAGCCTTGTCGGTAGCGTAGGGGTAGAACCGCTACCTTGCCATCGCTGTGGCAAGGAGTAGAGACTAACCACAGAACAGATGAAAGAAAATCATACGCTGGGTTCCTATTGCGATACCTTCGTATAATGACACCGTGACAATCGCGAACTTGCCGCCCGGCAATGACATGCACACGGACCAACCATGCTGGCTCGCATTCTCTGACTTTTTGAACCAGGAGCCGGCAACGCTGGGGCCGTCGAATACTTGCCAAGTGTATTGGCCATGTGCGGCCGTCTTGTCCGAAAGTCACGCGATCCTGACGAAAGGTGCGACATGCTCTCATGTCCCACATGTTCACAAAATCAAGCCCTCCGAGCGCGATGCGCCGGAGGGCCTTTGTCTTGTTGGGTGCCGCAGACGGTCCGCCGCCATCGAACAGTCGCGACGTCATGGCCGGGAGCGACCTCAACGTCAACGCCACAAAGCGCCTGCAGCACCCGGACCGGAATCGGCCCTACGAGGAAACCCCTATACCCCGATTCCGACCAAGCCCTGGCTGACAGCGATGGCGACCGCATGTAGCCTGTTCTTCGCACGCAGCTTCCGCTCGGCGCAGAAGAGCAATGTTTCGATCTCTCTTTCGTTGACGCCGATTCGCGCAGCGATGTGTTGAGCACAGTAGCCATTGGCCGCCAGTGTCAGGCCGACCAGTTCCATCCGTGTGAGGAGGAGGCCCTCGATATCAGCAGTCTGCCTAAGTCCGCTCTGACTCATTGCTTTTCCCTATCGCTTGCAGGGACCTCCCCCCCGAGGGGGGAGGCTCAGGTGGGCCGATCGGAACGAAACCGCCTTGGGAGGAGGAAGCCCAAGTATAGAAGGGGTTCGCCTGCAGGGCTATTGGCCACAGGGAAAGATGCATTATCAAAAAGGAAGGGGTGACCTATACGCGCCGCAAAAACTTACGACTGCGTTTGCGGCTTTCGCGGGACAAGTTTGAGCTTATCCGCCATGAGAGCGAGTTCAGGCAGGGACGCAGCGGACATCTTTTGCATGATCTGGCCGCGATGGACCTTCACAGTGATCTCGCTCACGCCCAACTCGAAGGCGATTTGTTTGTTAAGTCGCCCGCTCACCACCAGAGCCATCACTTCACGCTCTCGCGGCGTCAGGTTCTCGAAACGAGTACGCAGGGACGCCTGTGCCTTTTCGTTCTCGAGCCATGCGCGATCACGCGCCAGGCCGACGTTAATGGCGTCGAGCAGGTCCTGATCCCGAAACGGCTTCGGCAGGAACTCGATCGCGCCGCCTTTCATCGCCTGGACGGACATTGGAATGTCGCCATGTCCGGTGATGAAGATGATCGGGAGCTGAATATTCGCCGCCGACAATTCACGCTGGAAATCAAGTCCGCTTCGCCCCGGAAACCGAACATCGAGCACAAGGCAGCATGCGCCGGCCGGGCGTCTTGGCATCGGGAATTCGTCAAGCGAAGCAAGCAGTTTTACGTTAAAGCCGACGGATCGCAGCAGGCTGCCAAGCGCCTCGCGAACCGCAGGATCATCATCAATAACGATGATGATGGGTGGCTCCTCGCTCATAGGCCTGGTCCTGCACAGGCACGACGTCGACAGAGGCCTGTGTGGCCACCGACCGGAGGCTCGCGGGAAATCTCACAAGCGAAGCTTCGCCCATCTGGCAACAAGAATACCCTCATCCAAGCCCGTTCAATGTTCGGCACGACCCTTCCTCCAACTCCAGAATGCGCCGGAATCGAATCGGCGGCAAGTGTTAACGCACTTTGATCAATGTGAATATCGCCTTGCATCGTTCCGCTGCCCACCGGATGCAAACGAGAGCGTGACGACGCCTGTCTGCTCGCATTTGGCCCAGACTTGCCGTTTGGGTGGCGGGATTGCAAAATGCCTCTTCCAGGCGGACATTTCCGTACCCGAAGCAGTTTTTCACAGGCAACCTTGGACCAGCCGGTGCATAGCCGCGCTGGTCCGGGTTTCAGAGAGCGGAACATGGTGGGCGAAGAGCAGCAGAACAAATCCCTGGCGGCAAAGGCAGCATGGCCTCTGCTGGTTCTCACGGCGGCGCTGCAGGTCTATTCGGGTCTGTCGTCCGTGGCCTATATGTTCATCGGGGTGCCGAACCAGGCCTCCGGGCTCGGTGGATGGATAGCGGCCACGATGGGCGGGCTCCAGTGCGTTGCCGCCGTCATCGCTTTCGTGCTGGCCACCAGGCGCGATCTTCGCGGCACGACCCTTGCAGTCGCCGGCAGCGTGCTGCTGGGCTGGCTTTCGACGGTGCCATACGTCGTCGAGCACGGCCTCGACTTTCACGGCGCCGACAAAGCGACCCCGGCCATCTTCGTCATATCGCCGCTCCTCGCAATCGCTGCGGCAACGCTTGCATGGCGCAACATCCATCCGATCGCGGCCGCCCTCATCGTCAGCGCCATGACCTTTGTCGGCATTCTGGTCGTCATCGCTTTCGCAATCATCATCGCGGTGCACGGCTTCTAAGTCCGGGGCGCAGATTCGAGGCTTGAAGCCGGTCGTAAATGTCGGCTTCGGCCGGTGTGCCACCCTCCCCGCGAACAGCAAGCGCCGGCGCAAGGTGAATTGCCGCATGGCGCGCGACAGGACCATTGATCCCGAGACGATCTGTTTCGACATTCAAAATTGCCGCCGCAGCGCATTTGCCCCCGCAATCACGGCGTTTCGCCTAGCCGCCGAAAAACGACGTCGTGGCCGCCTGCGACGGCATGGCCCATCAAAACCCACGAATTCGGCGATATTTTTTCCCCAAACCGGTGTACATTTAGGGAGTGCCGGTTTCTGAAAGGATGTCGAAATGACGTTGAGCAAGAATACCGCAGACCAGATCGTCGCGGCGGTCGCCGCCGACACCGCCTGCCAGAAAGCCATCGTTCCCAATCCGACGCTCGAAACGCTCGCCGACTGGACGTCGCCCGGGGCCTCGCTCGTCCTGGAGTTCGGCGGCTTGGCGGGCGGCGTGCGGAATTTCGCCATGATCATGCGCGGCCTCGGGCCGGGCGATCCCGTGTTTGACGAACGCATATGCCTTGGCATCGCCGCGGTCACGATCAAGGCCATTCACAAGGCCATGCGGGCACAACAGATCTCCGGCGTCGCCAGCTGCTCCGGCATCCATCGGGTCCATTGGGGCGTCGAGCACGAGGCGACGTGGGTGCGAACCACCGACGATGGTGAATATGTCTTCGATTGGCATTCGACATTGCGGCTGAAAGACCCACGCATCAGCAAAGCCAGCGACTGGATGGTTTCTGGCGGTGCGGTCAATTATGTGTTTTTCAAGGGGTTCGATTGATTGGAAGCATGCCTGACTTTCGGGACAACCAAACACGCATTGCGACAGCTTTCGTCCGCAGGCTCAAATAGCCGGCGCTCACGGCACGCAATCCGCCAGATTTATCTGTAGACAATTTTCCGCTGTGCTACCTATGCTAGCGCCTCAGCAGTGGCCACAGGAAAACCCGATGAACAAAGCATGTTACTCTATTGCACTTCTAGCGCTGTTGAATGTTAGTCAGGCCTCCGCGGCCGAAAGCGTGGCTCCGGTCGTCGATCCTCCCATGGTCGGCACGGTGGTATCCAAACTCCTGGCGGACGCCAAACCTGACGACGCCGGGGCTGCGCTTGCGAAAGATTTCGCTCCGGTGCAATCGCCGCAAGATCCCTATCAAAAACTGAAGAACATTTTCAAAGCCGTGACCGCACATGGGAAGGCCGACTTCGAGGACAGGGTTCTGGACAAGACATATGGACAATCCGTCCGTGTCGTCGTCGACTACCTGCACTTTCCTCATCAGGAGAAGCCGATCGAGGACTTCCTGTTCCTGAGATATACCTTCATGAAGGGCGGAGCGGGATGGCTGCTGACGAACTTCGACCTGAAGACGTCCCCCACATTTCCCCCACCGGGTTGGACGGACTGAACAGTTGCCAAGCGTGGCAGAATTCAAGACTTTCGTGATAAATCCGGGTTGGCCGCTATCCCCCCGCCGTCCTCCTGCGTCTCACGCGCTCTTCGATCCACCAATCATTCTGCCAGTCCTCATAACCCAGCAGTGAACCCTGAAGGCGTTCGAGATCGTCGTCCCAGGCGCCCGTCCTGTTGCTGATCTTTTCGATATAGGCGTCAATGCGCCATTCCTCTTCCGGCAGTGCGAAGAACACATTCCTTATTCCGTCGAGGTCTGGACGGCGTTGCTTCAAGTCCGGCATCGGGGTGTCAATGATCCGGCGCACGAATTGGCCCGACGCCACGAAAGGATCGAATGGCGCAAGGAAATCATCGAACCATGCGGACGGATAGCCGTGTCCAAAAACCGCCAGAGGCTTGCGCCCTTCCAACATCAGAGGAAGCTCGAAGTTGGTGTGGATCAGATAGGGCACGGCATCGAATGGGTGGAAGGGTCGGCTGATCCCGCTGAAGATCGCATGCGGCACGATTGGCGGGACACAAAGCCTGCCGATCCGCCGCATGTCGCGCTTTGACAATTCGTCATATCCGCCGTCCAGGTCACGATCGCCATCGCTCGCCGGCGCCAGGAGCGATCGCAGCTGCTCGAGATCGTCGATGTGGACACGCCACTCGGCACACACCGTTTTCGTAACGGCGTCAAAGCCCAGGAAAACGAAGATATTGCTGGGCGAGCCTCCAGTCACGATACTCAATCCGGCAGAAGCTGATTGGTTTTGCCGGCCAGCCGATAGGTCAGCAATCCTATCCATTCATGGGCTGCAAGGTCGGTCAATTCCAAGCCGTCGGCGATCGAGTTGACGGGCCGGCGGAGGTCGGCCAAACGCGTGCGAAAATCCACGGGATAGGGGAGCACCGGAAAATCGGCGGCCCGGAAGGACGCGACAGCGCGCGGCATGTGGTGGGCGGAGGTGATCAGAAGCCATGTTTCGCCGGGTTTCGGCTTGGCGACGGCAAAGCTTTCCACGGCGTTTTCCGACGTGGTCTGCGAGCGCTCCTCCATCTCGATCCGCGCGGGTGCAACCCCGATATCGACGAGCACCTGGCGCGCATCTTCGGATTCACTGAGCGTTTTGCCGAGCAAGAGCTCACGCCCCCCGCCCGACAGGATGAGGCGCGCCTGAGGATAGCGCCGCGCCAGGGCTGCGAGCGCAAACAGCCGTTCGGCGCCCTCGGTCAAGGCCACGCTGTTGCGATCCGCAGTGACATTCGTATCGACGGCGCCGCTCAGCATGATGATGCCGTCGACCTTGGCCGGCAGCGCCGGAATGGGAAAACGATCTTCCAAAACCATCGTCGCGGCCGGCCCGAGCGGCGCCCAGCCGCACACAAACAGCAGAATCGCCGAGATCACCAGCAGCCAGGCACCCGTCCGCCGCCGCCGCAACAGCGCAGCCAGCAGGCCAAGTGCGGCCAGGAGTGCGATGATATTGGAGGGCAACAGCGCAGCTTCGATAAACTTCGAGGCGATGAAAAACATTGCCGATCCCGTTTGTTGTCACATTTGGATAAGCGCTGTGTGAACGCGTCGATCTGGCGCGACCGCCTGGGTGGTGATCGACTTTTCCGGCAGGTGCACGAGCGACTGCATGGCGTGTGCAGCGCCAGGAGATGATGGCACAGTGGTTATAAAGGAGCGGTAAATTCGCGATCAGGACACGGAGTTCTTGGAGCGCGGGACTTTCAGGACAGAAACCGTGCCCATGCCTGCCTAACGATCTCGCCATACGTCTTCGGACGCTAATCGCGCAATCACGGTGGATGCGATGTGACTCGGAAGGTCACGGCCGTCGAGAATAATTTTCTAAAAAGGCTTGCGATAGTATTATTATTGATACTATATTGCACCCGTGAGGCAAATCGATAAAACCCTTCAAGAAATGGAAAAACGCGCCGCAGGACGTCCGTTTTTCCAGCCTGGCAGCGGTGTGCGAGCACTTTTTTGGCGCTCCTCGCCAGAAGGGAACGAGCCACCACATTTACAAGACGCCTTGGCTGGGCGATCCCCGTGTGAACATCCAAAAAGGCAAGAGCGGCAAGGCAAAAGCCTACCAAGTCAAGCAGGTATTGGCAGCAATCAGAAAACTAGAAGGCCATGACAATGGTTGACCATCAACACTACACCTATCGCATTACGTGGTCGGAAGAGGATGGAGAATTCGTTGCCTTGTGCGCAGAGTTCCCCAGCCTGTCCTTTCTGGCAGCCAACCAAGCCACCGCGCTGAAAGGTTTGACCAAGCTGGTTAAGCAGGTGGTCGAAGACATGACCGCCAACGGTGAGCATGTTCCCACTCCCCTTGCGGAGAAGGAATATAGCGGCAAGTTTCAGGTGCGTATCCCGCCAGAACAACACCGCAATCTTGCCATTCAGGCGGCAGAGCAAGGCGTGAGCCTCAACCGGCTTGTGTCGGCCAAATTGGCGTAGAGCATGTTAAAGCACGAGGTCGGGAAGACCCCCGGCCTTTGCAGCACCGTCTTCATCACCAGCGTCGGGGAGAGCCGCAGCACGTGCGGCGGGCGGGAGAACTTTTCGTCGTAGAGGCGCCGGAAGGCCGCGCGGTCCCTGGTGATCGCGTCGAGCATGTCGTCGGGATCCGCCGACACCAAAACCGAATTTCATCGACCTGCCGAGCCAACCGCCAACACGGCGTCAAACGGATTTCGGCCCTGCTTACGGCGCGACATGGGGCCGCATGAACGTCAGCATCTTGATCTGGTCGATGTGAGGCTCATATTCGACGTGCAAAGTACAGATAGCCCCGTCAAACCGATCCCAGGGACCATATTCGCCCAGGATGGCATGCTTGTAAGCGGCGCCGCTTTGCGATGGGGCACCGAAAAATGTCGACACCTCGCTGCGGCTTGAAGAAAACCGGATGTTGGTGATCGCCTGATTGTCGTGGTTCACCTTCAGAAAAATGGTATCGATGGTGCCATCGCCGGCACAATTCAACTCCAACCCGTGCTCCACAGATTTATAACTTGGTCCACTGTCCAGCTCGTCGTCGTGATCCCGTCTCTCGAACCTCCATGCATTGAAGGGCGGGGAAGCGAGCAGATCCGATGCCGGCTTGCCCAGATACTGTGCCAGAGGCTCGGCCATTTTGGCTCCATCCCTCTCGGCCAGTTGCTTGCGCGCTTTCTGTAGCTCCTCCTGTTCCTGTACCGTGTTCGGCAACTCCAGTTCCTCCCGGGCGCGCAGCCACTCGGCCCAGCAATTTTCCGGATCGATATCCCGATAGCCACGATTGTCGTCCATCGACCGGGCAATAGCCCGCGGGACTGCGATTGCCTGGCAATTGTCGCGGATCTCGAAGACCTCTTGCTCCGTTAGCGCGCTTCCCTTGGCTCTCCCGCGACTGAGCAAAGTGGCGACGAGACTGGGGACGATATAGAGGATCAGCTCTTCGTTCGGCATGGGGCACCATTGGGATCAAGACGCGGATGTTCTCGCTCGGCTGATTGCTTTCCGTAGCGAAATTCAGGAGCTTCGCAGCATATGCTTCCGAGCCAGGACGCTCAGTCGCGCTCGTCCTTCTTGATCCTGGCAATCCAATCATCGTCCAGTAAGAGCCACGCCTCAGCCACATCTATATGGCCTTTTGCAACAGCGAGCGCCGCTGCAACCGACATGAGCATCGACTGATCCCAAGCCCCATTGCGATGGAGGCTCGCATTATCGACCAGCCGTCCAATCGCGCGATGATAGTCGTCGGCATATGCGTCCGGAATATTTGGTCCTCGACCAGCCTTGCGCGAGATCTCGATCGATGCTGGCAGAAGAAAAAATGAGAAGTCGATCGGCCCTTTGGCCTCGCTTGCTATCTGCACGACATGAGGCACGGCGGCGTAGGAGGCAGTATACACGTCCTCCTGATGACATAGGCTCGACCAAAGGCTGAACCAAGGCTCCGCCTCGTACCCCGCTTTCGGTCCCGTGGACGAAGCGAGCGCTCGCAGCAAATCCGGGATATCGGCGGCATCCCCATAGGCATGCCGCAAGTCTTTCCATCGTGGATCATCGAGGGGCAACAAATGCGTTTCTCCTGGCACGGACGTTGCAAACACCGGACGCGTTGCAGTCATGATGAGTTCATGTCTGCACGCAAGCCTTTTTGCCTGCTATAGGCAAGCCCGAAGCCGGCGCCGCCGCCAAATTCCCCCTCACGCCGCCTCCAGATTCCCGATCGGCAGGTTCAGCATCCTTTCCCCGCCAAACATCTCCATCCTGAAAAACGCATGCCCGCTCGCAATGCTCTCCACCACCACCGAGCGCCCCGTCAGCGCGCCTTGCATGACGGTGGCGACATCGCCCACCCCATATTCCCGATGCGTGCGCATGAACTTTTCCGCGTCGGAGCGTTTCAGGCCGTTGCGGAAATGGGAGACGAATCTGGGCATGTCGTGGATTTTCGCCGGCTGATTGTTGAAGCCGACGACGGCGGTGATCAGCGGAATGGAAAAGATGTGGAACCAGGACGGCTCGGCGTCGAAACCTGCAAACACATAGCGCGGCATGACGGGATAGTGCCTGAGAATTTTTTCCTTGGTATAGCGCGACTTCTGCCGCCAGACGCTCTCGAACGGGCAGAAGCTGGCAATGCCGCGCCGCGTGAGAATCTCCTGCGCGGCAAATTCCTTCTGCGGCGGCACGCAAAGTGCATACCACGACAGATCCCGCACCAGCGACGGCAGGCGTCCGTTGCGTTCGGCAGCTTTCAGCGATGACTTCATTGGCCTTCTCCTTGGGTGAAGCGAAAAGGCCATGGCAGGGTGGTCTCGAGATAGGGCCTGGGACCGACATTAACAAGGCGGGTCAGCTGGCCGGCAAGGTCGGCGGGAAAGAAGGGACGCCTTGTTCGTCATTGCCTCTGTGGCAACCATTCCGTAACGCCCTCGAAAAGCAGAGGGCCACCCGCATGTGCTTGACAAGCCCTGCGATTTTGTCTCCTGTCCGGGCGGCTGCGAAGGGTCATTCCGTCGACTTTCCCCATCGGAAGCGCCTCACCAGCTCTGCGATGGGGAGGAGATCAGAAGGCAAAGTCGGACGCGTCAAGATCGGCTTTGTGCGTGGCTTGCAGCGTGAAATGGTCGCCATCGAGGAGCGTGACGACGACGTTATCGCCCACCTGTTTGATATGGCCTTTGAGGTCGGCGAAGCTGTCCAGGCCGGCATAATTGGCGAGATCGAACACATCCTCGCCATTGTGGAAATCGGTGATCACGTCGTGGCCGGAATGGTGCTTGAAGACGAAGGTGTCCGATCCGCCGAACGCCACCTGGCCGTTGTCTCCGGTCATGACATCGTTGCCGCGCCCGCCGGTGATGACGTCATCGCCGAGCATGCCGGCGATCTTGTTGTTGGCTGCGTTGCCGGTCAGGGTCGAGCCATCATCGTTGCCGGTGAGATTGATGTTCTTCTTGCCGGTCAGAAAGGCTTGCTCGAAATTGTCGCCAAGCGTCCAGGACACCGAGGATTTCACCGTGTCGTTGCCATATCCCGCATCTTCGACCAGATTGATCTTGCCGCCGACGACAATGTAGCGGTCGTCGCCGTCACCGCCGTTGACCAGGCCGGTCACGAAACCGCCTTTGCTGACGAAGTGATCACCACCTTCCCCGAGGTAGACAGAGCCGAAAATCTTGCCTGAATTGATCAGGGTGTCGGTGCCCGAATAGCTGAAAACCGCCCATCGGCTGCCAGAGATCCAGCCGCTGTTGACGATGCGCGTATCGCTCGCGAACGCCTCGATCACCACGCCATTGTCCGTGCCTGTTATTGCGCCGGAATTGTTGATGACGTTGCCGTCGTGGGAAAGCTCTATCGCATCGCCGCCGGCGTGTATCTGGCCGGAATTGGTGACACGGTTATTGTCGCCCTGCATGAAAATCCCGTGGTACCTGGCATCGACGACCCCCTCGATGTTATATGCGCTATTGTTGGCCAGAAGGAACAAGCCGTTTCCCGAGCTATGCAAATACCCCGTCTGGCCGATCTCCAACCGCGCAGCCTCTGCGTAAGAACCCGGATTGATATAATCGCCAAGCTCGATGCCTTCTGCATGCGCGTTGATCTCGCCATTGATCAGGAACGTCCTGTTGGCGGCATTCGAATTGGCCTGGATGCCGTCACCGGACTGGGTCTCGATCGTCGTACCCGCTTCCAGCACATAGGTCGTGCCTGCCTGATTGGCGAGGTAAGTTGCATCCTGGTTTCCGATTGTCACGGTCGTCATGGAAGAGCCTCGATAGCCGCTGTTTCGATGAGGCCCTTTTTCGCGTGCGACTGTTTCAGGGATATCTTTGCAAGCCGAGATCTTTGTTTCAATTGTTTCGATAGCTTGCGCGAGCGCATGTCTCCCGGAAGCGGTCGCCGGTTTCGGGACAAAGACATGCGCAAAACAAAGGACGCGAAACAGCCCGGCGGGTGGAGCCTCCCACCGGTCTTCCGCATCCAGGACTATGCAACGCGCCTCAAATCCCGGCCGGGCACAGGATCGGCCTGGCCTTCAGGTGCCTCTCTATTGGCGCCGATCAGAGAATGAAGTCCGAACGATCCATCTGGTCGAGGGTCGTGTGCTCGATGGTGACCTTGAAGCCCCATTTATAGCCCGAGAGGTCGATCACGACATTGCCATCCGCCTCGGTCATGACGCTGCGGAGTTCGTCATAGGTTGCTGCCGCCGGCACTTCGGTGAAGTGGATTCGGTCCGCGCCATCCTCGAAATCGGTGATGGTGTCGGATCCTCCCTTGGCGGAAAACACGAAAACATCATCTCCGCCGCCGCCGTACAGGCGATTGTCGCCTGAATTGCCGGTGATCATATTGGAGACGTCGTTGCCGCCGGCGTCGACATTGTCGCTGCCTGTGAGGATCAGGTTCTCAAAGTTTGCGCCCAAGGATGCATTGGAAATGCTGATGAGCGTATCGACGCCGTGACCGGACTTTTCGGTGAACGTCTGAAGGTCGCCAGTATAGTAGATGTCGTTGCCCCTGCCGCCATCGACCACGCCGACAGTTCCGCCGCGATTGTCGAAGACATCGTTGCCGCCGCCAAGGCGGACGTCACCATTCATTGTCCCATGGTTGCTGACCACCTCGTCGCCGGCGCCGCCGCTGATAATCCTGGAGCCGTCCAGCTGTCCCTTGTTGACGAAGTTGGTGGTGCCGGTGCCGTTCAGCTTGAAGAGCGCCTCCGTCGGCGAAACGCCCCAGATGTACCCTTCATTGGTGATGTCTGCATCATGTCCGGAAGCGACGAGAGCCACGGCAGCCCCGATCGTGCCCTTGTTGACGAATATGGCGTCATCGCCTCGCAGGACCGCCGCCGTGCCGACGGAACCGGCGGTGCCATCGGCGCCGATGCTGCCTGAATTCACGATCGTGGTTTGATCGCCGGTGGACAGGATACCCAGGTGCGGCGCACTGATGATGCTGGAGTTGTTTACGACGCAGCCGGTGCCCCCAATCCGGATGGCGATGTCTGCTGTGATGTTGCCGACATTGTCCACCGTCTCGCGATTGCCGGCAAGGTTTACGCCGCCGATCGCTCCAGTAATGTTGCCCGCGTTGAAGAGCCGGTCGTGTTCACTTTCAAGCTTGACGCCAAAGCTCCCGGCATCGATTTCACCGATATTCTGGACGGTTGAATATTGGCCGGAGACGACGATGCCCTTGCCTTGTTCGGTCACGATCGTCGCGTTGTTGGTGATCGTCGAAAACAGGCCGCTGGATTGGACCGCGCTCCAGAGATATGTGCCTGATGCATCGATATCGATCTGGTCAAACATCGTATCCGATATGATTACGGGCAAATAGACCGTCACCTGCATCTCCAAAATTGCTGTGTTTCTACCCAGGGTATATGGGCTGAAACTAAACTAAAGCTAGTAAAGAGGACAAGAACAACGCATGATCAGTGGTGGTCGTGGTTACCAATTGATTTCTTAACATGAGTGATGGGGATTTCGCCGGGATCATCCGTCTCCGGTTCCACCGCCCGAAGATCCGGGACGCTCAGCTCAAGAAATCTGAGCAATGTTTCTCATCGCCTCTGTTTCAACGGTTTGCCGGCGTCCAAACGCGAGCTGACGATCCGTCCCATGATCGATAAATTTCCGGCATCTCATCAAAGCCTGAAGGATACCCTGATGAACATGTCGGAAGAGCAAATGCACTGGATGCTGAAAGTCTTTCAACCGGAAAGGACGGTGGCGTCGCTTCCGGGTGCGGCATCGCTCACCGAGCAAAGCCGCGCCGCCTTGCTTGGGCTCGACCAAACCTATTATTCGACGGAGCTGGCAAAACTCGTTGCCGGCGCGAAAGCCTCGGCAGGAATGCTGCTGGCTGAGCCGGATGTCGGACCCATGATCGACCGGCTCCCGCTTGGCAAAGATGCTCGAATCTTTGCTGTTGGCGACAGCCGGACGTCGGACCCCCAGTCCTGGGCGGTCATTCTGCAGGAACTGATTTCAGCGCGGCGGCCTGACGACAATATCTCTGTCGTGGCAAGTGCCGTCAGCGGTGATACGACCACCCACGGGCTGGTCCGGATCAGTGAAGTGCTCGCCGGCGGCCCGGATTGGGTCTTGTTCTTCCTCGGAATGAACGACGCAAGAACGCAGGGTCCGGAACCCACCAAGACGATTGTTCATCACGACGAGACGGCTCGAAATCTTGGCGAACTTCGGTCCCGCATCAAAAGCGAGACGGGAGCGCGGTGCTTGTGGATCACGCCACCTGCGGTGAATGAAAGCCAGGTGTCCGCACATTGGGCGCTGTCCCACTTCGGTGTGCGCTTCCGCAACCAGGACATCGCGCACGTTGCGGCGGCCATGCGCGTCCTCGGCGATCCGGTCGTCGATTTGTTTCAGCGCCTCGACGCATTATCCTGTAATGACCTGTTGATGGAGGACGGGCTTCACTTCACCCAAGTGGGGCAGCAGAGAGTAGCGCTCGAGATTATCAGGTCCTGGTGCCAGCTCTGATGAAATACCTTGTCACGGGGTAGACGGGAACATAGGCTCTGTGGTCGTGATTCAGCATTGAAGTTTGACCCCTTTCGGCGTGGAAGAATGTCCCCCGAACATCTTATTGTCGCCAGAGGATTTTTTCAGATACCCTGCCGACCCGCTCGCGCCCAACCTCCACCGTTCGACGTCTATGGTGGGGTCAAACCGCGCCGAAACACACTTGCTTGCGGCGGGCCGGCCCTGGCAGGCGGTCTCTCGCCTTTTTCCGGCGCTGAACGATATGCTCGATCTTGCCTGATCCAACATAGGAAGCATCCGATGATCCACGAATTGCGCATCTATACATGTCTGCCGGGGAGGCTGCCGGTACTGCAGCAGCGTTTCGAGACCGCGACGCTGGCAATCTGGGAACGCCTCGGCATCCGCTCACTCGGCTTCTGGACGACAATGATCGGTTCTTCCAGCAACGATCTGACCTACCTGCTCGAATGGCGGTCGCTGGCGGAGCGCGAGCAGAAATGGGCCGAGTTCGTGGCCGATCGTGAGTGGCAGGAAGCGAAGGCGAAGAGCGAGGCGGATGGGCCGATCGTCGCCAACATCGCCAGTTCGCTGCTGCAGCCGACACGCTTCTACCGCGGCTTCTCCAAACCGTCGGAATAATTGTAATTAAGCACAGAACTTTGACCCCTTTCGGCGCGGAAGAGTGACCCCGGTCTGTGTAGAGTAAAACGCTGTCGAGTTTGCCGTGTCTCCGGCCTGGCGGGGGTCAACGTTCAATACCTGTGGTGGAGTCAAACGCCACGCCGAAACACAGCCTTGGCCACAAAACCGTGCTGGGTCACTCTGCCGGACAGTCCCGCCGCGCCGAGGACCTCTTCGCCACTGCAACCACGGCGCCAGCGAGACGGGCACGTTCCTGATGGATTCCGCCGAAATCATGCGCCTGCCGTGCCACAAGGCTCTGCTGCTCTCAACAGCGCACTCCGCTATCCATTAATGGCTCGCAAGGTCAGGTATTATCGTGAGCGGCGTTGGATGGGCTTGCGGGACGTCTGGCGGCCGGTGGCCGACATTGTGATGCCCCTGCCCTCTCCCGTGGAGCCGGAAGCTCCGCCACTTGCCGTCTAATAGCATCCTGGCCATCGCGCCATCGCCGGATGGCACGTCTGAATTGACCTGGGAAAACTAGCGGCTAAACGTCGCATAGGGCGACAATTGACTTTTACACGATCACAGAGTTGCGTGACTTCATCACCGCAACCGGTCTCAAGAGTTTAGCAATGTCGCTGTCTTCCACGGAACTTAGCTTAGGGAACGCGGCTTCTTTTGGCGCGGAAGTCACTCTGTCCAACGGATCATTCGTGTTCTTCGACGCGACCGCAGAAGGCGCATATCACACGAATTACATGTACACATTCGATGCGGATTTCAGCAAGACCGCAAAATATGAAATAACCTTTCCAAGTGGTGATGCCGGCTTTCTTTTGCGTTACCCGCTCGGTTATCAGATCGCCGACAATGAGGTCCTATTCACCTATGAAGCAGTTAACGATGAGAACCATACGGTTAATTATTTCGATGTTTTTTCATTGGATGGGAATATTATAGACGACAGCGCGTTTGAAAATAAAAGCTATTTTTACGATACAGACAAGGTTTACAAACTTGTAGGCGGAGAAACACTAGGCGTCGTTAGTTATCCAGCCAATAAATCTAACGATATATATGGCGAATTTTTCAATCTATATGACAGCAGTGGATCTCTGGTTGCGGAAAACATCGGGTTTTCAGAAGCTTCTCCTGAATCAGCGCCAAGCGCGAGTGCTGTATCTCTCTCCGCGTCTCAATTTGGGTTGATTTGGTCATCTTTCGACACATCCGATTGGCAAAAGCCGAGGAGAATAGAGTACCAGCTCTACGGCACGGATGGCGTGGCACAGGGCGGCGTTCAAACATTGGCGCTGAAAAATCCGGTGTCCGTTATTGGGTCAAGCAGCTTTGACGGTGGAACCCGGTTCGCCCTGCTCGCGGCCACCGCACCGGGCACACACTATCCGCAGAGCTTGTCAACGCATCAATTTGCAGAGTTTGATGTTTCGGGGAATGCACTTCTAAAATTTGCCATTCCCTTTGAGACCGTCGGCGGCGACACGATTGTGGGCGACAGCATCACGAAGCTTGCGAATGGAGAACTGCTTCTCAGTTGGACCGAACAAAGCTATGCGGTCGGGAACCATGGGATTTTTTTTCAGCTGTTTTCCCCCACGGGAAAAGCTGAAGGCGCAGTGCACTCCGTCTATATATTCGGTGATGCGGGCGGAACGTCAGGAATAGTCACACCGCTGGCGAACGGCGGATTTCTGCTGAGCTGGTATCAGTATAGCTATGACTATAATGCGAACGGCTTTATGCAGCGCGTATACGACGCCAATGGCAATGCGGCAAGCAATGCGGCAAGTGTATTGGATGGCGCTCCGCCTCTGGACCCATATGGCAGGTCCTTGGTATCCATCTTGAACATTGATTCCCTTTCAGACGGCGGTTGGCGCTATTTCTTTTCCGATGGGACCGTCAAGACATTCCACCTGTCGGACGTCAACAACGCGCCGGTGGTGCATGACAACTATATCAAGGATTTCGAGAACATGACCCGCCCGTTCGGCGCAGCGTTCGATTTCGCCTATTACGACGCTGATGGCGACCAGGCATCGAAGCTGATCATTGAATCGCTGCCGGACCGTGGAAGGCTGACCCTCAACGGCCAGACGGTGACTGTCGGCGAAGAGATCGATTGGTCCGAGCTTGGAAAACTGGCCTTCACCGCGGTGAAGAATGAGTATGGCGATCACTATACCCACTTTGGCTACAAGGTGGAGACGGCGGACGGGGCAGTGAGCGACGACACCGCCAACGAATTCATCAAGGTCGTCCACATCAACAACAATCCGACAGGGCATGGCGTCACGATCGCCATGAGGGAGGACAGCACCTTCACGTTTTCCGCCAAGACGCTTGGCATTCACGACGTGGAAGGGGATATCGGCACCATCAGCGTCGATTTCAGCCCCGGCCTGAAGAACCGGCTGCATAAACTTGGAACCTTTTACTACAACGGCAAACCGATGGGCACGACCGGCGGATGGCTGACAGTCGCCGACCTGGATAAGCTGCAATTTGTTACCAACAAGGATGCATTCAATCCGCACCTCAAGGCTTTCAGCTTCTACCTCGCTGACAAAGAGGGAGGCACATCGCGCACCTACCATGGCGTCATCGATGTCGAGGAAGTGACCGACAAAGTGTTGGGAACCGCCAGCGACGACGTCTTCCGTCAGTCAAAGGGGACCTTCAAGATTTACGGTCTAGACGGCAACGATGTCTTCAATACCGGCGCGCTGAACGACACGTTCATAGGCGGCGCGGGCCGGGACACATTCGTGATGAAGCCGCTCAGCGGCGCCGACACAGTCAATGACTTCGATCATTCGATGTCCGGCCACGACGTCATTGATGTCCGGGCGTTCCACGTCACTGAATCCTTTGCGGACTTCATTCGCGACCACGTCAGCGAGAGGGATGGCAATGCCGTGATCACGTTTACTGACGGTGCGTCGACCAGCTCGCTGACTCTGCACCAGACGACGACGGCCGATTTGAAGGCGGAGTTCTTCGTCTTCTGAAAATGCATTTTGCGGCTGAGCGTACTGTGATTCAGCATTGAAGCTTGACCCTGTCGCGGCGGAAGAACGATCCCGGTCTGTGCAGATCAAAATGCTGTTCAGTTTGCGATTTCTTCGGTTTGGCCGGGGTCGACGGTCAACGCCTACGGTGGGGTCAAACGCCGAAACACATTTCATCTCGGCCCGCTTCACATCCTCAAAAGCGCGAGGAGTCAAATGCGTTTTGGGAGGTTTTGGCAGGGTAGCGCCCTAATGGTGAAGCATTCCCACGGAGCCGCGTGAGGCGGTACGGCATGGCGCCAAGCCCGGACTGCAAGCCCTTTACCGAAGGCGCATGACGTGCGGGGCTTGTTGTCCCGGCGGACCATGCCAGAAAGGCCGTCTCGCGGGTCTGTGGGAATTCCCTTGGTGAGCGGAAAGTAAGCCTTTTACAATAATCTGACCGGGAACGGTGGCGTGATTTTCACGCCACCCCATAATTAGGAAGACACCGGAGCCTCTCGCGGCTCGTTGTATTCGGTGATAGAGTTGAGCAACACAGGTAGAAATTAAGGCCATGAAACAGTCAGATAGACCAGAATATAGGCTGAGAATCGATGCTTTCAGCGTCGACAGCCTGCCTATGGCGCGCTTGGCTGAGTACATGGGCGAACTGGCCCGCCTACTCGGCGAAGCCGAGCGCGTGCATTTTTCACGCTTGGAAGAAGGGAGCGCCGTTCTTGTAACGGCGGTTGAGGAGCCCGCCATGCCGAAGGTGGCGGAGCGGCTTACGCAAGTCCGTGAAGGAACAGCACCAAAAGAGGTTATGAAAGCCTTCGCGGCTATCGACACCATGCTTGCGAAAGACAACGCGGTTGCAGTCCTTACGGACCCCGGCGGCGCGGAAATCATTCCATTCCCTGGCCGCACGCGGCCGAAGCCCATGCGTTATGGCCCATTCAAAGAAAGGGGCTCCGTGGATGGCGTCGTTATTCGCATCGGTGGCAGGGATGAAACCATCCCTGTGCTATTGCAGGATGGGGAAATGACGGTGACGTGCCAAACGAGCCGGGAAATCTCGAAGCGCCTGGCAAGCCACTATCTCGGAGCGACGCTGCGCGTTTACGGTGACGGCAAGTGGGTGCGTGAGGAAGACGGAAGTTGGCAGCTCCTCGACTTCTATATCGAAGAATTCGAGGTTTTGGACGACAGCCCGCTTACGCACGTGGTTGAGCGCCTGCGCAGTGTCGAGGGTTCGACATGGGGCAAACGTCGTGATGCCCTGGATAACATCTTAGACTTGCGGCGCGATAAGGGAGACCAGCATTAATGCTCGTCTCCTTTGATGCCTCATTCCTCGTGGCCTTGCTCGACCCCACCATAAAAACCGGCCAAAGCCCTGATCCTCGGGTTGAATATCTGCTGAAAAGCCTGGAAAAGGCGAAGGCGAAAATCATCATCCCAACCCCGGCGCTAAGCGAGGTGCTGATAGGGGCGGGAGATGCAGCTCCGAAGTACCTTGAAATCATCAACAAATCTTCGCGCTTCAAGGTTGTCCCTTTTGGCGAAAGGGCTGCGGTAGAAGCCGCCGCCGCGCATCGTGAAGCGATTGACGCCGGGGACAAGAAGGAAGGTACGCCGAACTGGGCGAAAGTGAAGTTTGATAGGCAAATCGTGGCCGTCTCCAAAGTTGAAGGGGTAGAGCACATTTATACGAATGATAGCGACGTGGTGAGGCTCGGGCGGAAAGCAGGGATTGAGGTTTCAACCCTGGATGATTTGCCGCTGCCACCGGAAGACCCTCAAACGTCGCTTCCCTTCGAGGACACTGGCAAATAGCGCCTGGTTAAGTCATCCCCGGAGCCGATTGCGTTTGGAAGATGGGCCGACCCGGCCGGGGAGGGATTCGGCGTTTAATCCCTTGCACCTTCTGTGATTCAGCATTGAAGTTTGACCCCTTGCAGCGCGGAAGAATGCCCCCGGTCTGTGCAGATCAAAATGCTGTTCAGTTTGCGATTTCTTCGGTTTGGCCGGGGTCAACGTTCAACGCCTATGGTGGGGTCAAACGCCGGGCCGAAACACACCGATGATGTCTCTGCGAGACCCCAGGTTCGACAAGTCACACTTCGAACATATTGCCGCACATTTCTGGTAGTGCTTTCATGGAGGGACAATCGTGAAGCATTGCGCAGAGATTTCAGCAATCCTCGTGGCAGCGTTCGCCAGCCTGCATCCGTTCACGGCAACGGCCGCAGCTGAGCGTCACAGCCCAGACTTGATCGCGAAGTGCGGAGGGACATACAATCACATACAATC